>NZ_CP081495.1:1807797-2109096 GCF_025919725.1 Flavobacterium agricola
GTTTCATTTCTAATTCAATCGGCTGCTTAATTTGCTCGGTAATTTTCATAACTTATAACGTAACGTACTAATGTAATAAAAAATTACGCAACTCCTTCTTTATTTGCCAATTGTCCACAAGCTGCATCAATATCTTTACCACGGCTATGACGTACCTTTGCTACAATATCTGCCTTACTTAATTCCTGAATATATTGTTCAATTACTTTTGGATCGGCTTGCTGAAATTCGCCATCATCAATCGGGTTGTATTCAATAATATTTACCTTACATGGCACATGCTTACAAAACTTAACCAAGGCTTTAATAGCAGCTTCGTCATCATTAATTCCTTTCCAAACTACATATTCGTAGGTAACTTTACTTTTGGTTTTATGGTACCAATAAACTATGGCATCTCGCAATTCTGGCAACGGAAAATTTTTTGTAAACGGCATAATTTTATTACGCGTTTCCTCGATAGCCGAATGCAAAGAAACGGCCAATTTAAACTTAACGCCATCGTCTGCCATTTTACGAATCATTTTAGAAACGCCCGAGGTAGAAACCGTGATGCGTTTTGCGCTCATGCCCAAACCTTCATCGCTTGTAATCATATCAATCGCTTTCATTACGTTGTTATAATTCATAAGCGGTTCGCCCATGCCCATAAAAACAATATTACTAAGCGGACGGTTATGGTACATACGGCTTTCTTGATCAATTGCAACAACTTGATCAAAAATTTCGTCAGGAGCTAAATTACGCATGCGTTTTAATCGTGCGGTAGCACAAAAATTACAATCTAAACTACATCCAACTTGGCTAGAAACACAAGCCGTTGTACGCGTTTCGGTAGGAATTAAAACCGATTCTACAATTAACCCATCGTGCAAACGAACGGCGTTTTTAATAGTTCCGTCGTTGCTGTGTTGCATTTTATCAACCTTAATGTGGTTAATCACAAAATTATTTTCTAAAAGCTGACGCGTTTCTTTAGACAAATTGGTCATGTCTTCAAAATGGTGCGCACCTTTATTCCACAACCATTCGTAAACTTGGTTGCCCCGAAAAGCTTTGTCGTTGTTTTCAACAAAAAACGCACGCAAATCATCTTTCGATAAACTTCTAATATCTTTTTTATTCTGTTGCATAGCTGCAAAATTACATAAAATTGTGCATAAAATGGTGTTAATTTATAAATATACGGGCGTTGCTCACCAGCATGAAAAAGCTGGTGAGCCGCACCATTCGTCCTCGCTGTTATTTCACTGCGTTGCATAACGAGCTCAAACAAGGCTGCTGTTGCTAACGCGCGCTGCAAACCAAAAATGCAAAGGCGCACATTTAAAAAATGTTTGTACTTTTGCAACTTAAAGAATTAGTTACCATGCATTTTATTTCAGCAGAATTAGAAGAATATGTAGAACATAATTCGGCAGCAGAACCCGAATTGTTAGCTCGTTTAAACCGCGAAACGTATCAAAAAATATTACAACCGCGCATGTTAAGCGGTCATTTTCAGGGGCGCGTACTTAGCATGTTAGCTAAAATTATTCGTCCAAAAGTTATTTTAGAAATTGGTACGTATACCGGTTATGCAACCATTTCTTTGTCCGAAGGTTTACCAGCAGATGGCGTAATTCATACCATTGATATTAAAGAAGAACTTCAGGATTTTCAGCGTAAATATTTTGATTTAACCGGATATGGCGAAAAATTTCATCAGCATTTAGGTAAAGCGCTCGAAATTATTCCAACCTTAAACACCAAATTTGATTTGGTATTTATTGATGCCGATAAAGACAATTACTTAAATTATTACGAATTAATTGTACCACTAATGAATCCGGGCGGAATTATTTTAAGTGATAATGTTTTATGGTCAGGAAAAGTTGTTGAACCGTTAGATGATAAAGATCGTACAACTAAATTATTGTTAGATTACAACCAACGTTTAGTTAATGATCCGCGTGTAGAAACGGTTTTACTACCCATTCGTGATGGTTTAACCGTAACCCGAGTTTTATAAAAGCAAAAAAGCGCAACCCAAAAACAGGTTGCGCTTTTTATATGAGAAATTAAATTTGAACGCGTTACAAATGGTTTGCAGCCGGAAAATATTTGTTGTTTAAAAATTGATACAATTTGTAAAAAACAAATCCAGTACAAGCTCCGAAAGCATAACCAACCAAAATATCTAAAGGATAATGTAAGCCTAAATAAACACGTGAATACGCAAATAATAAAGGAAACAAAAACAATAAAAATAAATATTTAGTATAATAGTTACGCAGCAATAAGTAAATAAACAACGTAGTTGCCATAGAGTTGGATGCGTGCCCAGAAAAGAAACTAAACGATTGGCGGGTTATAATACTGCGTAAAAATTCTTTCACTCCAGGTTCATTACACGGACGCAAACGTTCTACCGATTTTTTTACCAAATTGGTTGACTGATCGGTAAACAAAATAAGCAAAGCCATAACCAAAACCACCAAACCAAAATTTTTCCAGCCAATTTTTTTTATCATTAAATAAAAAACATAGCCAAAAACAGGGATTAAATACCACCATTGGGTAATAATTAAAAAAAACGTATCTAATGTTGGGGTACCTAAATTGTTTAAGTAGATAAGTAGTTGTTGGTCAAGGTTAATAAATTTATCTAACATTAGCGCTGTCTTTTAATTGGGCCTGTCATTTGTTCAATATCTTCTTTTGCCTGATCTATTTCTTTCTGAACATCACTGGTTAAATCAATATCGTTTAATGGGTTTAAACTTTCTTTAATATCATTTATTGGGTTAATATCTTTTAAATCGTTTAACGGATTCATTTCTTTCAAATCTCCCAAACCGTTTTCTTCAGCACTTTTGGTAATTTCATTTTTTATTTCGTTAGTTGCGTGGCGCAACTGCGCAAAACCTTTACCTAAAGTTCGGGCAATATCGGGAATGTTTTTAGAGCCAAATAACATTAAAGCTATAATAATAATAAAAAATATTTCTGATCCACCTATTCCAAACATTGTAATCTTTTTTAAAATTCAATTAAGTAACAAAAATACAAACTTTGTAGCATTATATCATAAAATATAAATTAAAAAACCATTATAATTCAAAAACACAAGTTAAAAATGTGAATGATTTTTTTAAAAAAAGCTCGTAACTAGGGTTACGAGCTTTATGTTTATTTTATTTCTTCTTGTAAGTACGCGTAATAACCAGAACGGTTGCTTACCAAAACTTCTAACAAGCTTAAAGCATCAAGTTTTTGTGTGCTATGTTTATCTAATTTATTATTAGCAATTAAATAATCTAAATAATAATTTACTTCGGTCGTTGACATATTTAACTGATCGGCTAAATTATTTTTGCCATAAACCACATAAACTTGCTCCTGAATTTTTTGTCGTTCTGACGGTTTTTGTGATTTTTTAAACAATTTACCAACCGCATTACTTATGGCTACGAAGTTTACTGCATATGGATCTGATTTAATAGTTCCCGGCATGCCTTCATGCAATCTATCAACTAAAACGCGTGAATTTTGTTGTTCTGAATCTAAATCTAATCCGGTAACTTTTTCACGTATTTCACCTTCTAAATCACGATAAAAGGTTGGTAAACTACGTCCGTCTAAACCAAGTTGTCCGGTTAGGTTATGGCGGTAAATTACAATTTCATCTAACAGGGTTGATTTTGGATAAACATTTACCTGCAATTCTACATTAAAATCTACCGGATCAACCACATATTGCATGGTTATTATATTAGGCGAATCAAAATACAACGTATCTTTTGGATTGGCTTTTATAGTAAACGTACCATCGGCACTGGTTTTAGTTTCAAGTTTTGAGGTACGATTTAACACCGTAACATTTTTTACATTTAAAGAATCAGAAAGTAATTGTCCGTAAATGGGTTTTTGTTGCACTATGTTTTGAGCAAAAGCAAATGCTGATAAACATAGCAATAAAATTGAAATTTTAGTTTTCATTATGTGTGATTTATAGGCTATAAATGTAAGTAATTTAGTTTCATTTAAAATATAAAATAATTTTACTTGCTAGTAATAACTTACAAAATTTAAATTTATTTTACGTTAAAATCGTTTTTATAGGCGCGCGCAATATCAATCAAAATAAATCGAAGTACATTCTTATCGTTACTTTTTACAGCATCTAAAACATTATTGTACCGGCAAGCAAATTGCGAAAAACTTTCTAAATACATTTCGGGCAAATTAAAATCGGTTATTAATTCGCTTCGTCCATATAAAGTAAGTAATTTATTTTCTACGCTTGCTTGCTTTTCTAACCCAATCAAGGTTTTGTACATTTTACGTTCGCCGTTTAATGAATTTGCTAAAAAATCTACCGGGCCATTGCTTGCCGATTTTAGGCGACGTTCGGCCACCGTGTATTGTTTGGCCGGTTGGGCAAGCACACCAAATTCAACCGGATCTAAAGCTTTATAAATTTGCACTTCTTTTAACATGTTCGCGAACTTTATCATCCGAATCTGTAGCAAATCAGTTTCAAAATCTTGATCAGAAACCACGTGCACATAATCGTACAAAAATTCTGACTTAAAAATTAAGCTATCATTCAAATCAACCTTTAATGAAAAATACCCCCCAGGAGATGTAACTTTTTCATATTTTTGAGTTTTATTAAAAATAGTGATGTTGCTTAAATCGTCTTGTTCGGCAGTAACTTTACCCATTAATTGCAATTGTTTTTGGGCAAAAGTAGTTGCAAGGCAAAAAAAGAATATAAATAGCGAAAAATAAAATTTCATTGTTTTGTTTTAATCTATCTAAAATAGACAATAAAAAAACGCATAAAACAAGCAGCATCATAATATTTAGTTAAATAACTAGCATTAATTTAATTTTGAATTATGAAAAAAATGATCATTGCGAGCACCTCAACTTTATACAACGGCTCGTATTTAGAATATTTATTACCTACGCTTTCTGAGTTTTTTAAAGATGTAAAAACCATAACTTTTGTTCCGTACGCGCAACCTGACGGCATTTCTTTAGATGCATATACAGCAAAAGCGGCGCAAGCCTTTGAAAAGATTGGTAAAAAAGTTATCGGCGTACATACATTTGATAATCCTGCAGATGGAATTGAACAAGCTGAAGCTATTTTTACTGGTGGCGGAAATACCTTTTTATTGGTTAGTAAACTTTATCAATATAAATTAATGCAAGCCATAGAAAAGGTGGTAAAAAGCGGAACTCCATATTTAGGAACCTCAGCCGGAAGTAATATTTGTGGGCTAACTATGGGCACAACTAATGATATGCCAATTATTTACCCACCTAGTTTTCAAACCTTAGCTTTAGTACCTTTTAACCTAAATCCGCATTATTTAGATCCTATTGCTGATTCAACGCATATGGGTGAAACTCGCGAAACTAGAATTCAGGAATTTCATACTATAAATCCTCAACCGGTTGTAGGTTTACGAGAAGGCAGCTGGTTAGAAGTTGTTGACGAAACTATTACATTAAAAGGAGAATTAACTGCACGTATTTTTAGAAAAAATACGACTCCAGAAGAATGGCCTACAAATGCTGATTTATCATTTTTAAAATAAACAAGCAAACAAACAGTTAATCTAATAAACGAGAATATTATGGAAGGAAAAATACATTTTAAGATTAACGAAAAAGAAAACAATGGCATTTTTTTTGATGTTTTTGTTGATGAACAAAACATTACAACGCTTTCTTTTAACCACAATAGCTTTGTTTACAAAGCAACAGGTTTAAAAAACTATTCGGTAGTGATAAAAAATGATTCGGTTGAAAAGAATGCTATTGTAAACTTGAGCAATAACGAACCCGAAAAAACCGTTGAAATAACTACAACTCGTGCAAATAAAATTTACAACCTATATATGGTGTTTGTGCTAGTATTTATTGCTGTTATTTTAACTTGCTATTTTGTTTTTGCAGTAGATATTTATTATTTACTAATTTTTATGGTTATAGCCCTACCGCTAGTAATTGCAAAATTCATGCAAAACAATTCTAAAAATGATGCCTTTACAATACATATAAAATAAAAAAACTCCTTAGTTAAACTAAGGAGTTTTTTTTGAGCAGAAGACGAGGCTCGAACTCGCGACAACCTGCTTGGAAGGCAGGAGCTCTACCAACTGAGCTACTTCTGCAAAATAATAGTCTTTGAAAACTTCTATCAAGTTTTGGAGCAGAAGACGAGGCTCGAACTCGCGACAACCTGCTTGGAAGGCAGGAGCTCTACCAACTGAGCTACTTCTGCAAAATAATAGTCTTTGAAAACTTCTATCAAGTTTTGGAGCAGAAGACGAGGCTCGAACTCGCGACAACCTGCTTGGAAGGCAGGAGCTCTACCAACTGAGCTACTTCTGCAAAATAATAGTCTTTGAAAACTTCTATCAAGTTTTGGAGCAGAAGACGAGGCTCGAACTCGCGACAACCTGCTTGGAAGGCAGGAGCTCTACCAACTGAGCTACTTCTGCTAATGTGAGTGCAAATATATAGCTACTTCACCCATAAAAGCAAATTTTAAAATGATTTTTTTTAGTAAAAAGTAAATATTAAAAGTACTGAGTTAAAAATCAATAAATTACCAAATAAAAATTTTTATTTCTACTAAAAACATACTAATTTAAGGTAACAAAGGTTTGTATATTAAGGAAAATGTAATGAATATGAAGAAAAGTTTTATAGCCTTACTTGTACTTTTAGGTTTTGTTTCGTGTAAAAAGGAAATAAAAAGCCCAATCGAGCTAATTACAGAAATTTTTAAGACAGAAAGTCCAGTTGCACTTGATTCTACGCAACTAAAAACAAAATACCCAACGGTTTTCGATTTTTATAAAAACAACAACTTTAAAACGGTTTGGTTTGAAAAAAACAATCGTAAAGCTTTTATTGACTTTGTAAAACAATTGGACGAAGATGGTTTAAACCCGATAGATTATAATTTAGAAATAATTCAGTCTGTTCAAAAACCTTTTGATTCTTTAAGCGAAGCTGAATTAATGGATTTAGATGCCCAATTAACTGCTGGCTTTATAAAAGCTGCCAATCATTTACATAATGGCAAAATAAACCCAAATACGTTTTATAGCGATTGGGAAATAAAACAGACCAATACCCAAGCAGATAAATTGCTAAATCAGGCATTAAAAAAACAAAAAATTGCTTTTGTTTTAGATAGCTTACGCCCTAAAAACAGAATTTATGCTCGTTTACGCGAAAGTCTAAAAGCGTACAAAAACCAGAATACAGATACAACAAAAGCCATAAATCAAAAAATTGTAGCAGATAAAAAAATCGTATTAGAAGATTCTACCTCAGCAATTTTGGCTATTAAAAACAGATTGGCTTATTTAAATTTTTATCAAAACTCAGATTCCTTATCAGCTGTTTATACAACTGATTTAGAAGATGCAGTTAAAGCTTTTCAAAAAACACATAATCTTACACCAGACGGCATTATTGGTAGCAGTACCATAAAAGCACTAAATCACAATAAAGATTATCGCAAAAAGCAAATTATTGCCAATTTAGAACGTTTTAGATGGTACCCAGATAGCTTAGGCACCAATTACGTTATGGTAAATATACCAGAATTTAGATTGTGGTTTGTTCAAGACGGAGATACCGTTGTTACCAAAAAAATTATTGTAGGAAAAGAAGCGAGAAAAACAGCTATTTTATCATCAAAATTCAGTGATATTGTTTTTAATCCAACTTGGACAGTACCACCAACAATTTTAAAGAAAGATTTAACCCCAGCTGCAAGTAAAGATTTAAGTTATTTTAGTCGAAATAAGATTAAAATTTATAAAGATGGTGCTGTAGTTGATCCGGAAGATTGGAATCCAAAACATGCTTCGCAGTACCGTTATGTACAAGATCCGGGCAGTCACAATTCTTTAGGATTAATTAAATTTAACTTTCCTAATAACCATGCCGTTTATTTACACGATACAAATCATAAAAGTGGATTTGGACGCGATGGCAGAGATTTAAGTTCAGGATGTATTCGTGTTAATGAACCTTTTGATTTAGCAACAATAATTTTTGAAGTTGATGGTAACAAAAACATGACCAAAGCAAAAATGGACGAACTCATTGCTGAAGGAAAAACAAAAAGTATTCGAGTTAAAAACCCGATATATGTGCATCAATTTTATTGGACGGTTTCTTTAAACGAAAATAACGAAATACAATTTAACGAAGATATTTACAATTTAGATATAGCCCTTTACCAAGCCTTGCAAATTTAATGTATTTAAATGCTGTGCAGCAGTAAGCGTTTCTAACGAATTGTGGTAAATAAAAAATACCGACTGACTCTGAATTTTTTTAATTAATTCTAAATTAATTTCAGTTTCTACAGCTGGGCAACCTTGGCTTCGCCCTAACCTACCATTATTTGCAATAAAGTTGGGCGAAACATAATCGGCACCATGTACAACAATACCACGCTGACGCGCTAAACCATTCAACTTAGGGTTTAAGCCATCTAAACGCATAGAAGTTCCGTTTTTACCCTCATAAATTTCGCCCGTTAAAAATGCGCCTAAACTGCTCTGAAAAGAATTGGTTTTGTTAGAAAATTTGGTAGCAAATTCATCGCCGCTATTCATTCCGTGCGAAACCAACAAGTGCATAACAACCTCAAAAATTTCCATATCAATCACCCACATTCTTTTTTGGTTAGATGATAAAGATAAATCGACAATGGTTAAAATAGGATTAGCTACTGCATCTTTTTGCACTAACTTTTTATAGGCAGTAAACGCCTTGTTAAAGCACAATAAGCTGGGTTTATTATCGGGTTCAAAAGCAATGCTGTCATAAGCATTTTCTGAAGCGTAATCTACAATTGATATTGGCGCATCGGCTACAAAAGTTTGTGGTTTAGCTATAGCTTCTGCTTTTTTACTTGTAGCAAATGTTGCATCGATTGCGTTCGAAAAGTAATTTGATGTAAAGCTAAAGCAAATCAATAAAACAAATAAAAACAAAGGGAAAACGGGGAATGGCTTTTTCATTATAACATCAAAAATCGAACAATTACTAACAAATATTTAAATAAAACGGTGATAAATCTACAAAAAAACAATTCAATCAGAATTTACAACGTGCTATTTATGAAAATATTACACGAATATAAAAATTAATTTGATTAAATTAATGTAATTTTGTGTTAACAATACAACAGATTATCATGAATAAAAAAGTACTATTAATGATTTTAGATGGCTGGGGAAAATCGCCAGATCCAAAAGTTTCGGCGGTTGATCAAGCTAAAACCCCTTTCATCGATCATTTATACACAAAATATCCAAACGCACAACTTAGAACCGATGGTTTACATGTAGGTTTACCCGAAGGACAAATGGGAAATTCTGAAGTTGGACATATGAATTTAGGTGCTGGTAGAATTGTTTACCAAGATTTAGCCAAAATAAACATTGCGGTTGCAAACGGAACATTGGCTAACGAACCCGAAATTCAAAAAGCATTTAACTACGCCAAAGCTAATAACAAAGCGGTTCATATTTTAGGTTTAGTTTCAGACGGCGGCGTACATTCGCACATCAATCACTTATACGGATTATTAGATGCTGCAAAAGCAAGTGAATTAAACAATGTTTTTATTCATGCTTTTACAGACGGACGTGATGTTGATCCAAAATCGGGCGCACAACACATAGAGAACTTAATTAATTACACCCAAAAATCAACCGGAAAATTAGCTACCGTTACCGGACGTTATTACGCTATGGACCGTGACAAACGTTGGGAACGTGTTAAAAAAGCATACGATGCCTTAGTAAACAGCATAGGTAATTTTAGCACCGATGCGGTTAAAAGCATTAAAGACAGCTACGAACAAAATATTACGGATGAATTTATTGAACCTATTATTTTAACCGACGAACAGCTTGTTCCGATTGCTACAATAAAAGAAGATGATGTAGTTTTATTTTTTAACTTCAGAACCGATCGCGGCAGACAATTAACCGAGGTTTTAACGCAAGATGATAAGCCTGAATTTGGCATGCACACCATTCCGCTTTATTTTGTTACCTTAACCAATTACGACGAAAATTATAATAACATAAAAGTTGTTTATAACAAAGATAATATTACCAAAACCTTAGGTGAGGTAATCGCAGATGCGGGTAAAAAACAGATTCGAATTGCCGAAACAGAAAAATACCCGCACGTAACCTTTTTCTTTTCTGGCGGACAAGAAGAAGCTTTTGAAGGAGAAAGCCGCATTTTATGCCCGTCTCCCAAAGTTGCGACGTACGATTTAAAACCTGAAATGAGCGCGTACGATTTAACAGAAGCTTTAGTTACAGAATTAGAAAAAGAATCGGCCGATTTTATTTGTTTAAATTTTGCCAACGGCGATATGGTTGGCCATACCGGAAGCATGGAAGCTGCAATTAAAGCATGTGAAGTTGTTGATAAATGTGTAGAAAAAGTAATTACAACCGCTTTAGCACATAATTACAGTACTTTAGTAATTGCAGATCATGGCAATTGCGAAACCATGATAAACCCAGATGGAACTCCAAATACAGCACATACTACCAATCCGGTACCTTTTATTTTGGTAGACGATGCGCAAATTGCTATTAAAAACGGTGTTCTTGGAAATATTGCACCAACCATTTTAGATTTAATGGGAATTAAACAGCCCGAAGAAATGACACAGAAATCGTTACTAATAAAATAAGGTATGAAAAAAGCATTTTGGGCTGGTACTTTTTTACTTGTTGCAATGAGCGCATGTAAAAAAGAAACAAAGCCAGCAATTACAACAGATAAAAATCAGTTTGAATCTGAATTTTACGGGGGTTGCATGCAAGCCATTCAAAATTCAGGCGGCGATTTATACAACGAAGATTTAGCGGCGAATTACTGCAGCTGCGTAATTAGAACCGTTTTACCAGCATTAACTGATGAAGAAAAAGCTCAAATCTCATCGCCAAACAATTTGGAGGTACAAACAAAGGTAAATGCTTTAGTACAACCTTGTTTAGATGATTATTTAACCGCATTAGAAAGCCTAGAATAAATCTAGGCTTTTTTTATTTTGATCGAATTTTTTGTTCCCACAACCAAGCACTTTCCATCGCTTGTTTTAACGTGCTTTCTGCTTTCCATCCTAAAACAGAATGTACTTTATCTGTATTTGCATAAGCTTCGGTTACATCGCCTTCACGGCGTTCAACAATTTTATAGTTTAGCTTTTTACCAGAAACCTCTTCAAAAGCCGAAATAACTTCTAAAACCGAAGATCCGGTTCCGGTTCCTACATTAAAAATCTCCACTTTTTCTGTATTTTTTTTATGAACCAAACGCTCTAAAGCAACAACATGCGCTTTAGCTAAATCTACTACATGAATATAATCGCGAATACAAGTTCCATCTGCGGTATCGTAATCATCACCGTAAACAGAAAGTTGCTCACGCAATCCGATAGCCGTTTGCGTAATAAACGGTACTAAATTTTGTGGCACACCGTTTGGCAATTCACCAATTTGAACCGAAGGATGTGAACCTATTGGATTAAAATAACGCAATAAAATTGCATGAATGTTGGTTACATTGGCTGTATCAGTAATAATTTCTTCTCCTATTTGTTTGGTATTTCCGTACGGGGATAATGCAGGTTGAATAGGTGCATTTTCAGTAATTGGCATTTGTGCCGCTTGCCCGTAAACGGTACAAGAAGAACTAAAAATAAAATTGGCACGAGCCTTATCTTGCAAATTTTGCAACAAGTAAACCAAGCTGTTTAAATTATTTTCATAATACAACAACGGATTCTTAACACTTTCGCCAACCGCCTTAGAAGCTGCAAAATGAATAACCCCCTCAATATCTGGATTTTGATTAAAAAAGTCAAAAACTAAATCTTTGTCGCGTAAATCAATATTGTAAAATTCAGGCTTTTTGCCTGTTATGGCAGTAATTCCGTCTAAAACATGAATAGATGCGTTGGAAAGGTTATCAATAACTACAACATCGAAGCCTTTGTTCTGAAGTTCAACAACCGTATGCGAGCCAATAAAACCTAACCCACCGGTAACTAATATTTGCATAAAAATGGTTTATTACTAAAACCCTAAAGTAAGCACAATATTATAGGTAACAAACAAAAAAGTCAGCAAATGCTGACTTTTTATTATTTTAAAAATTCTAAAATTGTAGAAGTTATATAAGCTATTTGATCGTCTTCTAACTCCGTATGCATTGGTAAAGCAATAACTTCTTTCACCAATTGATTGGTAACCGGAAAATCAGCTTCATTATAACGCGCATCAGCATAAGCTTTTTGCGAGTGCAAAGGAATTGGATAATAAATAGCACAAGGAATTTGTAAACCTTGTAAATGTGCTAAAAGCTCGTTGCGTTTTCCGTTTGTAATTCGAATTACATATTGGTGAAAAACGTGGTCGTCACCAGCTTCATCAAAACTTGGTGTAATAATATGTTCGCAACCTGCAAATGCATCGTTGTACTTTTTAGCTGCTAAGCGACGTGCTGCATTGTAATCATTCAACAACGGTAATTTTGCATTTAAAACCGCAGCTTGAATTGAATCTAAACGCGAATTTACCCCAATTACATCGTGGTGATAACGCTCGTACATACCGTGATTTACAATTCCACGAATAATATGCGCTAGCTTGTCATCATTTGTAAAAATTGCTCCACCATCACCATAACAACCTAAGTTTTTAGAAGGGAAGAAAGATGTTGCACCAACATGCCCAATGGTACCAACTTTATGTTTTGTACCGTCTGCTTGGGTGTAATTTGCTCCAATTGCTTGTGCATTATCTTCAATTACATACAAATTATGTTTTTTAGCCAAAGCCATAATTGCATCCATATTAGCTGCACGGCCAAATAAATGTACCGGAACAATAGCTTTTGTTTTTGGCGTAATTGCTTTTTCTATAGCTTCGATATTAATATTCATCGTATCAGGATAAACATCAACCAAAACTGGAGTAAGTTGTAATAAACCAATTACCTCAACCGTTGCAGCAAAAGTAAAATCGGCAGTAATTACTTCATCACCGGGTTGTAAACCTAATCCCATCATAGCAATTTGTAACGCATCGGTTCCGTTTGCACAAGGAATTACGTGTTTCGCACCTAAATAGGTTTCTAATTCTTTTTGAAATTGATGTACTTGCGGACCGTTTATATAAGCCGTTGTATCTAAAATTTCTTGAATAGATTGATTAACCGTATCTTTTATTTGATCATATTGACTCTTTAAGTCAACCATTTGTAGTTTTTTCATTTGCTAAAAAATTAACGGTGCTAAATTACAAATAAATCAAATGGAAACTCTTAAAAATAACGAAAGAAAATTATGTAATTTTGTAATTTAAAAAATATTTTATGCCGGTTATTTACAATTTTCTCATTTATACAGCGAGCTTGTTTATTAAATTAACACCTTTTTTTTCTAAAAAGATGCAATTGTTTGTAAACGGACGTAAACAAACTTTGGCCGTTTTAAAACAAAACATTGCACCTACCGATAAAACTATTTGGTTTCATGCAGCATCATTAGGAGAATATGAACAAGGAATTCCGGTGATTGAGACTGTAAAAACAGAATATCCAACGCATAAAATTGTAGTTAGCTTTTTTTCGCCTTCTGGCTACGAAATAAAAAAGAATAATACGTTAGCTGATGCTACGGTTTATTTACCTTTAGATACCAAAAGCAACGTAAAAGCTTTTTTAAAAGCAGTTCATCCGGATTTTGTCGTTTTTGTAAAATACGAGTTTTGGCCCAATTATTTAAATCAGTTACGCAAGCAACAAATTCCAACCTATTTAATATCTGGTATTTTTAGACCCGAACAGATTTTTTTAAATGGTACGGTGGTTTTTACCGCAAAGCTTTACAGGCTTTTCGATATTTTTTTGTTCAGAATGAAGCGTCCGAAAAACTTTTACAAAGCATTGGTTTTACAAATGTAACCGTTACTGGAGATACACGATTTGACCGCGTATTGCAAATATTAGAACGTGATAATAACTTGCCTTTTATGGCATCTTTTAAACAAAACAATCCTTTGGTTGTTATTGGTAGTTCATGGCCAGTTGATGAAGATTATTTAGCAAACTTTATAAATAAATATACGGGTGATGCAAAATTTTTGTTTGCGCCTCATAATATAAAACCCGAACAAATTGCCAACTTAAGCAATAAGCTAACCCAACCTACGGTTTTATACAGCGAAAGAAACGGAAAAGATTTATCAGATTATAAAGTAATGCTTGTTGATGCAGTAGGAATTTTAACCAAAATTTACAGCTATGCAGATATTGCTTATGTTGGAGGCGGATTTGAAAAAGGCATTCATAACATTTTAGAACCTGCAACCTTTGGCATTCCGGTTATTATTGGTCCTAAATTTAAAAAGTTTGACGAAGCCATTGCGCTTACTCAAATAAAAGGTTGTTTGGTTGCCAATAACGAAGATGAATTGCACATTATTTTAAACCAATTAATAAACGATGTTAATTTTAGACAGCAAACCGGAAAAATAGCCGGTAACTTTGTAGCAAGTAATAAAGATGCAACTGCTAAAATTATACAATATCTTAAACACAATTAATGTATGAAAACCGAATTTAAAGCAATTGAAACCAAAGACATTTCTACCTTAGTAAAGTTTATGACAGATTTTTATGCCATTGATGGCTATCCGATAAACAATAAGGTTACAGAAAATAATTTTAAAACTTTTATTTCTAACCCCAACTTAGGGCAATGCTTTTTAATACTACACAATAACCAACCTGCCGGTTACGTGCTGTTAAATTATTTATTTAGCTTTGAATTTGGTGGATTAATTGCTTTTTTAGACGAGCTTTATATTGATGCTAACTTTCAGGGCAAAGGTTTAGGTAAATTAGCCGTAACCTTTGCGCAAGAATTTGCTCAGAAAAAAGATTTTAAAATTTTATATTTAGAAGTTGAATTGCACAATGAACGTGCTATTGAATTGTATAAAAAATTAGATTTTAAAACGCATCACAGAAACTTAATGATCTGGAAAAACCCAAACGCTTAATTTATTTATAGCGTTGCGGTATTACATATCTAATTAGTAAATAACCCAAAACATAACAAAGTAAATCAGCCCAAGAAAAAGAATTTCCTATTAAAATTCGTAACCATTTAATATGTTGTATTTGTAAAAGCTGTACAATATTAAAATATTGGGCAAGCTCAATCATAAAACCAACAGCCAAAGCAGCAAATGCTAATTTATTACTTGCTATGTTTAAAAAACTGCGTAATAAATAATACACAAAAACAATAGCAATAACATCGCCTCCATAAGGCCTTAACCATTTGTCTTGAACAAACAACGCTATAAAGAGCTCGACAAGCAAGAGCAAAAAAGCAAACGAAAAGTATTTTAAACGAAAAGTAATCATTTATAAATTATACTAAATTTAATCTTTCAATAATTGTAATTCATTTTCAAAGTAATACATTTATTGCTATATTAGACCAAATAAAACAATAAAAATATGTTAGCAGATCCAATAAAAATTGAAGACACAATTAATGCATCTATCGAAAAAGTTTGGAGCGCTCTTACAAACCCTGACGAAATGGCTCAATGGTATTTTGACGTACCTAAATTTGATGCCGAAGAAGGGTTTCAAATTCACTTTACTAGCTGTGATTACCTGCATCGTTGGGTAGTTACAAAAGTAGTGCCGCATCATTTAATTGAATATAAATGGTTGTACCCTGATTATCCAGGAGAATCGTTTTTAACAATTGAACTACTTTATATTAACGAGTATTCTACAAAAGTAGTTTTAACACACTCGGGGGTAGAAAGTTTTCCGCAGGACAAGCCCGATTTTACAAGAGAAAGCTTTGAAAAAGGATGGACAGAAATATTTAAAAATTTACACGAATATGTTGACGAAACAGTAGGCTAAAACCTACTGTTTTTTTTATGTTGCAACTTATCTATATAAAATTGTAAATTGGCAACCCTAAACAAGAATTTAACTACTATGAAATTTCTAAGATTACTAGTACTGCTTTTTGCTTTGCCTTTATTTGCACAGCAAGGAGGCATGTGGGTTCCTTCTTTACTTAAAGGAATGAACGAAAAAGAAATGAAAAGATTAGGTATGAAAATATCTGCAGATGATATTTACAACCTAAATCATTCAAGCATGAAAGATGCCGTTCCTCATTTTAACGGCGGTTGTACCTCAGAAGTAATTTCTGATCAAGGTTTATTGTTAACCAATCACCACTGTGGTTACGGTCAAATCCAATCGCATTCAACGCTTGCAAACGATTATTTGCAAGATGGTTTTTGGGCGTATTCTAAAGATCAGGAATTAGCAAACCCAAACTTAAATGTTACGTTTGTTGTTAAAATTGAAGATGTAACCAATCAAGTTTTAAACGGTGTTGCAGCTTTAAAAACAGAAGCACAAAAACAAGCTAAAATTCAAGAAAACATTGCATCAATCGAAAAAACATTCAGTAAAGAAGATTGGCAAGAAAATAGAATTCGCACGTTTTTTGACGGCAATCAATATTTATTATTTGTAACCGAAACTTTTAACGATGTACGTTTAGTTGGTGCACCACCATCATCAATCGGAAAATTCGGATCGGATACGGATAACTGGGTTTGGCCACGTCATACAGGAGATTTTGCTTTGTTCCGTATCTATGCAGACAAAAACAATCGTCCAGCAGCATATTCTAAAGATAACGTTCCGTACAAACCAAAACATTATTTTCCAATTAATATTAATGGAGTAAAACCTAACGATTTTTCAATGGTTGTGGGTTACCCAGGCAGAACGCAAGAATATTTACCATCGTTTGCGGTAGAACAAATTGTTGAAGTTTTAAATCCTGCAAAAATCGAAATTCGTGACGCAGCTTTAAAAGTTACCGATTCGTACATGCGTAAAGATCAACAAATCAAAATTCAGTACGCATCTAAATTTGCATCCATTGCAAACTACTGGAAAAAATGGATTGGCGAATCACAAGGTTTAAAAAAATCTAACGCAGTTGGAGCTAAACAAAACTTTGAAAAAAACTTTACTGATAAAGTTAACAAAGCTGGTAAGCAAGCTGAATATGGCGATATTTTAAATGAGTTTGAGGTAACTTATAAAGAAATTGAGCCGTATGCTTTAGCAAAAGATGTACATTCAGAAATATTTTTACGTAATGTTGAAGCTTTAACTTTAGCATACCGATTACAACAATTAGAAAATGCGTACTTAACAAATGGTGAGCAAGCATTTACGGATAGAAAAAATAATTTACTAGCAAGTTCTGATAACTTTTACAAAAACTTTAATGCTGAAGTTGACGAAAAGGTTTTTGAACAATTAATAGCTATTTTTTCAGAAAAATATCCGGAGCAATTTTTACCAACATCTTTAAAAAATGTTGATGCAGCTGCTTTAACGAAAGAATTATATGGTACAACTGCATTAACAAACCAAAAACAACTTACCGAGTTATTAAATGGTGATGCACAAACCGTAATTAAGCGTTTAAACAACGATAAATTATATAGCTTAGCAAAACAAGTAAATACAGATTTTGCAACTAATGTTGCTCCTAAATACAACGAGCTAAACCTTAAAAACACAGGTTTACAACGCGAGTACATGAAAGGTATTTTAGAATTTTCTACACCAGAAGATCGTATTTTTCCTGATGCAAACTCAACGTTACGCGTAACATATGGTAAAGTAAATGGGTACAAACCTAAAGATGCTGTAACTTACGATCACGTTACATATTTAGACGGAATGATGGAAAAATATGTACCAGGGGATTATGAATTTGATGTACCTGAAAAATTAATCGAATTGTACAACAATAAAGATTTTGGTGCTTACGCAGATAAAAACGGAAAGTTACCAGTAAACTACATTGCTACCAACCATACAACGGGCGGAAATTCAGGAAGCCCAGCTTTTGATAAATATGGTAATTTAGTAGGTTTAAACTTTGACCGCGTGTGGGAAGGAACCATGAGTGATATTTATTATGACCCTGCAATTTGTAGAAATATTATGGTAGATATTCGCTTTGTTTTATTTGTTGTAGACAAGTACGCAGGCGCTCAAAATATTATTGACGAATTAAAAATTGTAAATAAAAAATAGTTCGCGATTTTTTTTAGAGCACAAAGCAAATCAAACAATAAAAAATAAGCGAAACAAGGACATTAAACACCATTTAATGTCCTTATTTTTAAATAGTTACTAATTATAAAAAAAAAAGTTCATTTTTGTTTTACGAAACAAAAAATTTATATCTTTGTTATGAATTAATAATTAACCTTTATAATTTAGTAAGATGAAAAAAGTTGTATTAAGCTTAGCTTTCGTTGCTACTTTAGCTGTTGTTTCTTGTAAAGATGCTAACGCTGAAGCGCAAGTTGAAGAAACTCCAGTAGAAGTTGTAGAAGAAGTAGTTGCTGAAGAAGTAGCTGTTGACACTGCTGCTGTAGCTGTTGATTCAGTTGAAGTTACTGAAGTTGTAGCTGAATAATTGAAGAAAGAATAACTTCAAGTTATTAAGAAATAAAAGTTCCATGATGTGGAACTTTTTTTTGTTTAAAATTAAAGGCTTTAGTTTAAACTAATGCCTTTAATTGTTCTAAATATTCACGTTGGTTAGATAAACGTGGTATTTTATTTTGTCCGCCTAATTTATCTTGTTGTTTTAACCAATCATAAAATAAGTTTTGACGGGCTACATTTATAATTAACGGATTTAATGTCATGTTATTAAAACGCTTAGCTTCGTAATCCGAATTTAAGGTTTGTAAAGTTTCGTCTAAAACACGCTGAAAATGTTCTATATCTTCCGGATATTTTCTAAACTCAATCATCCATTCGTGCGCACCTTTCGATTTACAATCCATAAAAACTGGCGCTACGGTATATTCAATCACCTCAGCATTACAAATTTCACAACATTTAGCAATGGCCGTATCGGTGTTTTCAATCATTAATTCTTCACCAAAAACATTAATATGATGTTTGGTACGTCCGGTAACTTTAATTCGATATGGATTTATTGATGTAAATCGTACCGTATCACCAACCATATAACGCCATAAGCCGGAATTTGTGGTAATTATAATGGCGTAGTTTTTATATAGCTCAACCTCAGCCAATGGTATGACGCGTTGTTCTAAAGTTCCGAATGTATCCATCGGAATAAATTCGTAAAAAATTCCATAATCCAACATCAGTAACAATTCGTTAGAATAGTTTTGATCTTGCAAAGCAAAAAATCCTTCAGAAGCATTATAAATTTCGTAATATTTAAAATCGGCAGAAGGAATTAGTTTTTTGTATTGTTCACGGTACGGATCAAAAGCAACACCACCGTGCATGTACAATTCTAAATTAGGCCAAATTTCTAACAAGTTATTTTTACCCGTAGTTTCTAACAAATTGTTTAGTAAAACCAACATCCACGAAGGTACACCGGCAAAGCTGGTAACATTTTCGTTTCGGGTTTCTTCAATAATAGCTTTAATTTTAGAATCCCATTCGGACATTAAAGAAACTTTATTGCTTGGGGTAGAACTAAACTCGGCCCAAAAAGGCAAGTTATCAATCAAAATTGCTGACAAATCTCCAAAATACGTATTGTTATCTTCGTACAATTGTTTACTACCGCCTAAACGTAAGCTTTTACCCGTAAAAAGCTGCGAATCTTCGTTATTATTTAAGTACAAACACAACATATCTTTTCCGGCCTTGTAATGATTATCTTCTAAAGCTTCACTACTTACAGGAATAAATTTACTTTTAGCATTGGTTGTACCGCTAGATTTAGCAAAATATTTAATGGTTGAATTCCAAAAAACGTTTTGTTCACCGTGGCGCGTTCGGGTAATTAACGGTTCTAATTCCTCGTAAGTAGAAACAGGAACGCGTTCGGAAAAAGTTTTGTAGTTGGTAATTGATTTGAAGTCGTATTTTCGGCCAACAACCGTATCTTGCGCGCTGCGAATAAGTTGCATCAATAATTCCGATTGTACTTCATTTGGATATTTAAGAAATAATTCAATTTGATGAATGCGCTTTTTTAATACCCACGAAACAATTGAATTTATTATTGATATAGCCATTATGAATTTATATTATTGAATATTATAACGATGTTAAGATACAAAATTGTATTTTTACTTTCATCAAATTTAATAAATTCAGCTTATTAATTTGCTGTTAAATATTTTTAAGATAAAATGGTTTACGAAGGAGTTTTAGAGAAGATGCCAACCGAATTCGCGGCAGAAATTCAATATTATTTGCCCTTACAAAATGGGTTTATACATTTAAATCAGATTTTGAATAAAGAAATTCAGATACAACATACCGGTTTCGAATGTTTATCATGCCACGCCAACAAAAAAATTTTTAGACAAGGTTTTTGTTACGATTGCTTTTACAAAAACCCAGAAGCTGGTGATTGGATTATGAAACCCGAATTATCTAAAGCGCATTTAGGCGTTGCAGATCGTGATTTGGCTTACGAGCAAAAAGTGCAATTACAACCGCACATTGTTTACTTAGCAACTTCTAGCGATATTAAAGTTGGAGTTACCCGTAAAACACAAATGCCCACCCGCTGGATTGATCAGGGAGCAACCGGAGCTATTCCGTTAATTGAGGTACCAAATCGTTACTTAGCCGGAATTACCGAAGTTGCTTTAAAAGATTTTTATACCGATAAAACATCGTGGCAAAAAATGTTAAAAAATGATGTAGGAACTTTTGATTTGCTAAGCGAACGCGAAAAAGCTTTTACCCATTTACCAGACGAGGTAAAACCTTATTTTGAAACTACAGCTGCCGATTTGTTTACGTTTAATTATCCGGTTTTACAATATCCTAAAAAAGTAAGTTCACTAAACTTAGATAAAGCGCCTTTATACACCGGCGTTTTAATGGGTATAAAAGGCCAATATTTAATTTTTGAAGACGGAACAGTTTTTAATATCCGATCAAACGAAGGTTACAAGGTTAGAATTACATTATAAAAAAATCCCGAACATGGTTCGGGATTTTCTGTTTTATTCTTTTTCTTTTTTCTTAAACAAATCTTTAATGCTATTGGCTGCTTTTTTAATATCATCAGCTTTTTTGGCATCTGCTGCTGCTTTAGCTGAATCAGCAGGCGTTGCCGCTGCATCATCTTTTTTACCGCCCAACAAATCGGTTAACTTATCGGTTAAAACTTCTTTACCTTTTTCAACCGCTTTTTCTTTTTGTTGTTCTACAATTTGATTGGTTAAGTTTTTAACTGCAGAACCCATATCGGTTGTAACTTTAGGTGCATTAAATGTACCAGTAACCACCGCTTTAATTGGCACATCTTGTATTTTTGCTTGTTCTGAAGTGCTTAACTTACTTAATAATCCTTCAACATCTTTACCAAAATATTTAGCAGGTACGTTAAAGTTTAAATCGTAATTCATTTGCTGATCAAAACCATGTTGCCCACCAACTGTAACATTAATATCCTGATATTTAATGGTAAAAGGTTTAATATTAACTTTTCCGTCAGCAAAAGACAAATGTGCTTTTATATCTTTTAAATTAATTTTATCCGGATCAATAAATTTCACATCACTACTTAGTGCAGTTAATAATTTAGAATTTTTAGTATTGATTGATCCGCCTTGAATTTGACCAATTAAATCACCCGTTAACGAATTAACTTCTGGCGTTAAGCTTTGCGGATTTAATTTACCAGATAAAGAAACTTCTGAATTTAAAAAACCAGAAATTACTTTGGCAATAGGTGCAACTTTACTTAAAAATTCTAATTGCGTAAAAGCTTCGGGCACATCTAAATGGTTTAATCCTAAATTTACATCAAACGTTGGAATAGCAGATTTGGTAGAAACCGTTCCGTTCATCGAAATTAATCCACTAAAAATATCTGTTTTTACGTTTTTTAATGAAACTGCTTCATCTTTAATCACTAAAGTTCCTTGTACGTTTTTCAGGTTTAAATTATCATAAACCACCGTGTTTGCTTTAGCATTTAATGTACAATCTAAAAACGATGGTACTTTTAATGCTTCGTTTTCGGTTGCAGGTTTAGCTGTTTCCGCTTTTTCTGTTGTTGTTTCTGGTTTTGCATCGGCTGGTGAACTTGTCATAAAATCGCCAACAGCTAAATAATTAGAAACTACATTAAAGTTTCCTTTTAAAGTTTCTTTTTTAAACAAAAAGCCATAAAAATTATCTAACGCTCCGGTAACATTTAAATCGGATTTTCCGGTTTTAAAATCGAACGTATTTAAAGTAATATTTTTGGTATTAAATGTAAAAGCTGCTTTGTTAATTAACACCGGGTTGGCCATTTCTGAACCCGTATATTTAAAGTTAGTTAACGATAACGATCCGGAATTGTATACGTTTTGATATTGTTCTTTTTCTATCGAATTCATATCAAACTTTACCGCAACGTTAGCCGATAACAATCCAGAAAGCGGAAAATCTAACTTAACCGGATAAGCTTGGGTTAAGTTGGCTAAATTAATATTACCGTTTAATTTTGCATCAATTAACGGATTTTCTAGCATGTTTTTAATACTTGCAGCTGCATCAAACTTATCTTGATCAATTTGAAAAGAAAACTTGTTTACATCTACATACGTATCGTTTAACAATCCGGTTTTGTTTACCACATCAACATCAATAAAAATATTACGTACTGCTTTAGGTAAATCTGGATATTGAAAAGATGCGTTGTTTGATTTCATAGCGATATCAAACGTCGGAATGGTTTTATCGGTTAAATCACCTTTTACAAATCCGGCAACGCTAAAATCGCCGTCGGTTTTAACATCGGCAATTAAACCTGAATATGCTTCTGGAATTAAGCCCAAAAAGTTTTTAAAGGTTGATTCTGGCGTTTTAAACGACAAATCGTAGGTTTGTCCGGCATCGGTTAGCTGAATAAATCCATCAAATTCTAATGGCAATTGGTTTACTAAAGCTTTGTTTTCTTTAAACGAATATTTTTGCTTATTTAAATCAACACCAATAATAGCATCTAAGTTTAATTTTACATGGTTTAGGTATTTTACGCTATCCATTTCAAAAAACATAGAAGTTGTAGTTTTGGTATCTAAATCAGCAACCTGATCTTTAAAAGATCCGGATCCGGTATGCATAATGCTGTCTAAAACCAATTTCATTTTAGATGCTTGATCTAGATAGGTAAAACGTAAATTATCTATTTTATAGCTATCAATTGCTAATGATATTGGTGAAGCTTCATCTACTGTTTCTGGCGTTTCGGGTTCATCGCTAGCTAAAGCAATATCAAAATTACCTACCCCGTCTTGATTAAAAATAATATTAGCAATGGCATTTTTTGCATAAATACCTTCTATTTCCATAGCCGATCCGTCGCTTTTAAAAAGCTCCATTACCGACATTTTTAAATTTAATTGGTTGGCAAAAAATAACGTATCGCCCTCAAAAGGTGCTTTGTTAAGTAAAGCCAAATCGGTAATTTGAACGGTTGCTTTTGGAAAGTTTGCTAATAAACTTATGTCAACCTTTTCTATAGCCAAAGTTGCATCTAAATTGTTGTTAACTACGTTAACAATTACATCTTTTATTTTGTCTTTAAACAAAAAAGGAATGGTTACTAACGCGATAAAAAATATGAGCACCACTACCCCAACAATTTTTAAAATCTTTTTTCCCATATTGAGTAAAACTTATTCTTGGTAAGTTACTAAAAAAACGAAAAACCTTCCCAAATATTATAACATACTTGAGAAGGTTTGGAAATGAATAACTCAAAAAAATTATTTAATATCTAAGCGATACGGCAAAATTGCTTGTACGCCTTCCATTTTTTGTAATATTTTTTGTTGTTCTAAAGCTTGGTATGCTTGCTCGCCAACATATTCTTTAACCAACGTTTCTTTAGATTGTAAAAAGCTAAAAGCAAAAAGCTTGCTTAAGATGCCTTCAAAATCGGTTTCGTACATTGGAAAGTCAGAAACTTTATAATTTTCTACCTCAGCCATTTTTGCTGCTTCTGCAATGGCATCATCTAAACTACCTAATTCATCAACTAAACCAATTTTAACCGCTTCTGCTCCGGTCCAAACGCGACCTTGTGCAATTTCGTTTACTTGTTCTTTAGTCATATTACGGCCTTTAGCTACGCGTCCAATAAATGTATCGTAAACTTTTTCAATACTTTTTGTAACATCGGCTCTAAAATCAGTTGTCATCGGTTCAAAAACGCTATATCCAATAGCTTGTTTGTGCGTTTGTACTTGCGAAGCGTGAATACCAATGTTGTTTGATAACGTGGCAATATTTGGTACTACGCCAAAAACACCAATTGAACCAGTAATAGTTGCAGGATCGGCATAAATTTTATCTGCATTACAAGAAATGTAATATCCGCCAGATGCAGCCAAGTTACCCATAGAAACAATTACGGGTTTTACATTTTTAGTTAACTCAATTTCTCGCCAAATTAAATCTGAAGTTAAAGCACTTCCACCCGGGCTATCTACACGTAAAACAATAGCTTTTACTGTTTTGTTGTTACGTGCTTCTTGAATAGAACGACGAATAGAACCTTCGCCAATGTAACTTACATCACCTTCGCCCGAAAGAATGGTTCCTTGTGCAAAAATAACAGCTACTTTATCTACCTTTTCATAGCTTTTTACTGTGTTTGCAACATCAAAAGCATAATCTTTAATTTTTACCTTATTGTATGCATCGTTTTTTGCAACGCCCAATGCATGTTTAATTCCGTTATGGTATTCGTCTTCATAAACTACTTTATCTACCATGTTTAATGCTAAAGCATCTTCTGGGAATTGAGCAGCAAGATTATTAGCAATGCTGTTTAACGAATCAACAGTAATATTTCTTGATTTAGAAATTGCAGCGCTGATTGAATTCCAAATTGAGTTTAATAAAACTAAATTTTGTTCGCGATTGGCTTCACTAATCGTATTTTCCAAATACGGTTCAACCGCACTTTTGTATTTACCGTGGCGAATAACTTCCATTTTAATTCCGGTTTTTTCCTGAAAATCTTTATAAAATAAAATTTCAGAACCTAAACCTCTAAAATCTAAAGCTCCAACTGGATTTACATAAACCGTATCTGCAATTGTATTTAAGTAATAATGTTTTTGACTGTAAATATCGCCGTAGGCAACAACAAACTTTCCGGTTTGTTTAAACTCATCTAATTTTTGGCGCAATTCGCTAAGTTGTGCTAATCCTAAATTATTGGTTCCGTTAATAATAGAAATTCCTTTAATTTTCGTATCTGTTTTTGCTGCTTCTAAAGCACGCAAAACATCAACAAATCCGTCATTATTAACTTGCTTGTAATCAAAATCTTTAATGTAATATTGACCACCATAATCGCTAGAAATTTTTGCTAAATCCAGTTCAATTACAGAGTTTTCTTTCACGCTTACTTTGCTCGAATTGCTTCCGCCTAAAAGTGCGCCTAAAAATATCAGTCCAAAAATTAAAATCATTACGAATAAGAATAATCCGATGATTGTAGAAAGTATGTTACTTAAAAATCTCATATCATTTATTGTTTCTACTAGATTAGTATATTATTTATTTAAAATGTTACAGTTATTTAGAATTATTTTTAAAAAGCAGGAAATTGTTATTTGTGTTTGATGTAAAATAGTTTTAACTAATTTTGCCGCATGGAATCATACAATAAAGTCATTTTATCGATTGGAAGTAATCAAGGCGATCGTTTAAAGCATTTAACGCGTTGTATTGAGTTAATTAACAACCAAATAGGAACCGTAATTCAGGTTTCTAAGGCCTATCAATCGCCAGCTTGGGGTTTTGTTAGTGAACCGTTTTATAACGCAGCTTTGTTGGTGCACACGCCCTTTACCGCAAATCAGGTTTTACAACAAATTGTTGCTATTGAACAACAATTAGGGCGCGTGCGTGGCCAAAATAGTGGTTATGAGGCACGTACCATTGATGTTGATATTATAACTTTTAATGATGATATTGTAGCTACCGAAAGTTTACAAATTCCGCATCCACAAATGCAAAATCGTCTTTTTGTTTTGGTGCCGATGCAGGATTTAAAAACCGATTGGCAACATCCGGCTTTAAATCAATCAATTAATCAATTAATTGCTGCTTGTGCAGATGATAGCCAATTAGAAGTTGTTGCTACAATGCCAAATCCTAATCAGGCTATTGAATTGCATTTATGCAATTACATTGCTATTGAAGGAAATATTGGGGCTGGAAAAACAACTTTATCTACCCGCATTTCGGAAGATTTTAATGCCAAGCTTATTTTAGAGCGTTTTGCCGACAATCCGTTTTTACCTAAATTTTACAACGATCCGGCACGTTATGCGTTTCCGCTTGAAGTTTCGTTTTTAACCGATCGTTACAAACAACTTTCTGACGATTTATCGCAATTTGATTTGTTTAAAGATTTTGTGGTTAGCGATTATCATATTTTTAAATCGCTAATTTTTGCTAAGGTTACCTTACCAGAAGATGAATATATGTTGTACAAAAATATGTTTGACATTATGTACAAAGAAATGCCCAAACCTGATTTATATGTTTATTTGTACCAAAACCCCGAACGATTGCTTACCAACATTAAGTTACGTGGGCGCAGTTACGAACAAGATATTAAGGGCGAATATTTAGACCGCATTAATCAAGGTTATTTAGATTTTATTAAAACGCATACCGAATTAAATTCGTTAATTATAGATGTTTCTGCGTTTGATTTTGTAAACAACCAACAAGATTATATTTCGATTTTAAACCTGATACAAAATAAATTAAAAGAGCGAACCAATTAGTTCGCTCTTTTTTATTTTGAATCTTGTAATGCATTTAATTTCTGAAAAAAATCCCAAATAACAATTCCGGCAGAAACCGAAACGTTTAAGGAATGCTTGGTACCCAATTGCGGAATTTCGATTACGCCGTCGCTGGCATTAACCACCGCTTGTTGTACGCCTTTTACTTCGTTACCAAAAACCAAGGCATATTTGGTTTGCGCATGTACCTCAAATTGATTTAACATAACTGAATTTTCAACTTGTTCTACCGCATAAACCTGAACCGATTCAGCTTTTAATTGCTGCACCACATCCATAACATTTTCTGCATAAACCCAATCAACCGATTCAGTTGCACCTAAAGCTGTTTTATGAATTTCTTTGTTTGGTGGCGTAGCAGTAATTCCACATAAATAAATTTTTTCAATCAAAAACGCATCCGACGTTCTAAAAACAGAACCAATATTATGTAAACTTCTAATATCGTCTAAAACAACAACAATTGGGGTTTTGGTTGCGCTTTTAAATTCGTCCACATTAATGCGGTTTAAATCGTCTAAAATTAATTTTTTCATGGGTTTTTACTTTAAAAGGCAAAAATAAAATAAGTTTTATTGTAAACCTAAGCTTGCCTTTAAATTACTTAAAGTTGGGGTGGTGGAAAAGTTTAGGAACAGGAATTTCTGAAAGCTGAACGGAAGTTGTAGGAATGCCGAAAGGCAAAATTCGATCTATTAAATTTTCTAAATGCGCGCTATTTTTTAAAACACATTCGGTAATTAAACAATATTCGCCCGTAATGCGTTTGCAAGATATAATTTCGGGGAAGTTGGGTAATTGAGCAATAAACTTTTTAAAATCGTCATTTTTAAACTTGATTTGTACAAGCACCTGCAAACCATAACCTAACTTTTCGTAATCAACAGCTATTTGAAAAGCTTTAATTAATCCTTCGTCGTACAAACGTTGCACCACGCTCTTTAGTTGCCGATTGCGACAACCCAATTTGACGGCCTAATTCGGCATAACTTGCTCGCGCATTTTGATTTAAAAGCTGTAAAAGCTGGGCATCTTGCGCATCTAAAACTATTTTCATTGTAAATAATCTATTTTTCAGTTGTTTTAACTAAAATAAAAATCTTTCACAAATAAATCAATTGCATCAACTTAAAAAAACAATCGATTTTTACATAAAAAATTATGACAAACCTTGAATTATCTGAAAACGGAAACACAGCTTTTGAAAAAATTTTAGGTCATAATCCTGAAATTTTAAAACGATGGGATGCTTTAGAGCAAACGTTATGGCAAAACTCAATTTTACCTGCAGATTTATTAGAACAAGTTCGCCGAACAACTGCTTTTAAAAACGGTTGCGAATATTGTATGGTTAAGGCCGGAAAACCAAATTTTACGGCAGAACAACAAAATATTAGTTTAGCGGCTGGTTTTGCTGAGCTTTTTGCTATAAGCCCAAAAGATATTACTGCTGCGCATTTTTCTGTTTTAAAACAAAATTTTACAACACAACAAATTGCTGCGCTTTGTGCTTTTGTAGCTTTTGTTGATGCTTCTCAAAAACTAGGAAGATTATTTAATTTAACGGCAGATTTGCAACAAAATGCCCAAGTTACGTTAAGTGAATTATAAAATTATGAAAGATGCAAGCAGGTAAAACCAAAAGCTTTAGAAAAAAACTTTTAAATTGTTTACTTTTGTATTTTAAAAACAAGTACATAACATGATTATTCCAAAAACACGTGAAGAGATTGAACTAATGCGCGAAGCTGCTTTAATGGTTTCTAAAACATTAGGAATGTTAGCAACAGAAATAAAGCCGGGCATTACTACGCTGCAATTAGATAAATTAGCCGAAACTTATATTAGAGATCACGGAGCACTTCCAGGATTTTTAGGTTTGTACGATTGCCCTGCAACCTTACTTACATCGGTTAACGAGCAAATTGTTCATGGTTTACCTACCAATCGTCCGTTAGAAAATGGCGATGTACTTTCTGCAGATTTAGGTGCTATTGTTCATGGTTTTTACGGAGATCATTGTTACACGTTTGAAGTTGGTGATGCGGTGCCAGAAGAAACAAAAAAATTACTTCAGGTTACTAAAGAATCTTTATACGCAGGTATTCGAGAATTTAAAATTGGAAACCGCGTGGAAGATGTGGGTTTTGCCATTCAGAAATATGCTGAAGATAACGGTTACGGCGTAGTACGTGAATTGGTTGGACACGGTTTAGGACGCAAAATGCACGAAGCACCAGAAATGCCAAATTATGGAAAACGCGGACGGGAAACTTTTTGTTGAAGGCATGGTTGTAGCCATTGAACCAATGATTAACATGGGCACACGCAACATTAAACAATTAAAAGATGGTTGGACCATTGTAACACGTGACGGAAAACCTTCGGCGCATTTTGAACATGATGTTGCTTTAGTTGATGGTAAACCAGAATTACTTTCAACCTTTGCTTATATATACCAAGCATTAGGTATTACATCTAACGAGGAAGATGAATTTCGTAAAACACCGTTTGTGCTTTAATGAAAAAGCTTTTTAAATTTATACTAAATACCGTTCCGAGACCGCTATTAATTCAGTTAAGCTACGTAGCTCGACCGGTTTTAGCAATGGCCTTATCGGGTTCACGTTATACCGATCCGATTGATGGTAAAAGTTTTAAACAATTTTTACCTTACGGTTATGGTACGCAACGCAACAATGTGCTTTCGCCAAGCACCTTGTCTTTAGAAAGGCATCGTTTGCTTTGGTTGTATTTAAATCAGAAAACCGATTTTTTTACGCAACCTAAAAAAGTTTTACATTTTGCGCCCGAACAAGCCTTTTATAAACGTTTTAGAAAGCAAAAAAATTTAGATTATACCACAACCGATTTGTATTCGCCTTTGGCCGATGTTAAAGCTGATATTTGTAATTTACCTTTTGCAGCAAATAGCTACGATGTTTATTTTATGCAATCATGTTTTAGAACATATTCCAGATGACACCAAAGCTATGCAAGAACTTTATCGCGTACTAAAACCTGGTGGAATGGCAATTTTACAAATTCCGCAAGATTTAAATCGGGAAGTTACATTTGAAGATGATTCGATTACTGATCCGAAAGAACGTGCTAAAATTTTTGGGCAATACGACCATGTACGTGTTTACGGGCGTGATTATTTTGATAAACTTAGATCTGTAGGTTTTAAAGTTATTGAAGAAGATTACACCAAAAAGTTAACACCCGAAATGGTTGAAAAATATTGTTTAGCTCCCGGAGAAATTATTCCGGTTGTTTATAAATAAAAAAGCCCCAATTTGGGGCTTTTTTATTTATGCATTCTTTTTTTAATACGTAATCCAAATCCTAAAACAAGCAAAATAAATGCACCTATAAAAACGAATGTTTGGTTTTTAAAGGTTTTTGATTTTTTACTTACTATTTTATGTTCGTGTTTATCAAACAATAAATTAACAGGTTCTGCTTGAACTTGCACCGCTCTGTAAATTGCTTGGTTGTAATTTTCACCTAAAGGAACTACGTAAGGAAATTTATCTTGAAAATTATTTAAATTAATCCCAACATTATCATCAATTGGTACCTCAGATCCGACTAGCATTGCTAATGCAACATTAATGGCATCAACCTGAAGCGGACGTCCGTTAATCTGATCAACCGAATAAGTTGCATCGCTTCCTACTTTATACGTTAAAACATCAGGATAAATTTTAGTAAGTAATTTATCAACATATTTTTCAGGTTTGCGCTGTAAACCAGCAACGGTTACGTAGTTTAAAATTATTTCGCAAATTTCATTTTTTATTTTTGCTTCGTCATTGTGTTTCGAATTCAAATAAGTTATCATGGTTTCGTCATCAAAAATATACAATTGAGAAAACAAAACATGCCCAACGCGCCTAATGGTGTACCATTTATCGTTATTTTCAATAGCAGTAGTTGCATAATAATACAACTGATCTGGCAACATATTATTGGGAATTTCGAGCACAATTACAGACGAAATATTTTTAGTTGATAAGTTTGCCTTACTTGTAATATCAAAACTTGTTAAATCGTAAATGCCTTTTTTTGCTCTTTCTCTAAAAATTTCGAAACCAGGAACATTGCCCACAAACATATCATAAACGGTTCCTGTCCAAATTTTTATTCCGTTACTAAATTCTAATTCTTTGCTAATTGGGCCTTCGCCAATAAAAGTGCCAAGTTCATCAATTGCCGGTTCGGCATGATTGGCCATATATAGCTGAATCTGATTGTTTTTAAATGTAAATGTTGGTGATAAACCGTGCGTAAAGTTTGCATCATCCCCAATACAAAAACGATAAATACCTTGTTCTGAATAATTGGAAAGCGCATCAACTTTACTTTCAGGATTAAAATCCATTATAAAAACAGTTTTTCCGGGAGTTGCAGCTTTAAAAACAAAAACATCTGTTAAATCCAATTGTGGATTTTTAATCAGTAAAGAATGAGCATCTTTATCTGTTGCAAAACTTTTGGTAAGCATTAAAAACGAGACAAAAATGAACAACAATTTTTTCATGACAATAAAGTAGAAGATTACTATTCTAAATAAAACGTTAATATTACTACAAAATTACATTTTCAATTTTATCAAGTTAAAATTGGCAAGAAAAGCACTTTTAAAAAATTTATAAAAAAGTTCGAAAATTGCTAAATCAATGCAAAAGCTAAAATATAAAATCAAAAAAAATGTTATATTAAGTAATGTTCTTTAAATTTACATAAACAATGCCAATCTTTATGAAAAATATATTTTGTTGGATTATTTTATTCCTATGTTACGCGCCTACTATTTGGTCTCAAAACGGAACAGAAGTTGCTCCGCCTTACAATATTAAAACCGTTAGCTTTAAAAATGGCGGTCATAATATGGTGCCTATTTTTAAATTGGGCGAAACCTTTACTTTTGAGTTTGATGATTTGTTTGGAAACAATAACGATTATTACTTTACTATTGTGCATTGCGATACCGATTGGAAACCAACCAATATTTTAAAACAAGATTATTTACAAGGTAACGATGGCACTCGAATTTTAAACTACGAAAATTCGTTTAACACTTTACAAATGTATTCGCATTACAGCCTTAAAATTCCAAATGATGACGTAAAGCTTTTAATTAGCGGAAATTACATGTTAAACATATTAAACGATCAGCAAGAAGTTGTTTTTTCTCGCCGTTTTGTTTTGTACGAAGATTTGGTTTCTATTCCGATTCAAGTAAAGCGAGGCAGAAATGTTGAAACTATTAACGAAGTACAAAATTTAGATTTTGCTGTTAAAATGGGCGATTTGCAACTGCAAACGCCGTTTAGAAATATTGATTTAATTATTTTACAAAACGGAGATTGGAATACTAGCCGAAGCCACATAAAACCACAATATACAATAGCCAACGATTTAATATACAAATACGATAAAGAAACGCAGTTTTTAGCGGGCAATCAGTTTTTAAATTTTGACAACAGCAATGTTCGTGTTGCTAGTAATAATATTCAGCGCATTACCTTAACCGATTTGTACAACAGCTTTTTATACACCAACATACCAAGAGCTAACCAAGGTTATACATACAATCCAGATATATATGGGAATTTTTTAGTTCGTAATGTTGATGCAAATGATCCGGAAATTGAGGCAGATTATGTTTGGGTTTATTTTTCATTAGCACAAGATGAACTACCTGGTCAATCCATATACGTTACTGGTATGTTTAATAATTACTTGATGACCGACGAAAATAAAATGGCTTTTAATAAAAAAACAAATAAATACGAAGTTGCGCTTTTAATTAAACAAGGTTTTACTAACTTTCAGTATACCTTAGTTAACGATAAAACAAAACAAATTAATTTACAAAATGCTATTGATGGCAATTATTTTCAGACTCAAAACAATTACATTATTTTAGCGTATTCACAAAGGTAATAACGAACGTTATTACCGAGCAATTGGTATGGGAGAAGCATCTTCTATTGATATTACTAATTAAATATAAAAAAGGTTTAACAATAGTATTTTTGAAAAATTAAATTTAGATAGTACATTTAAAAGTTAAACGTTACGTTATATGGTTTCTCAAATTACAAATGGAATAAAAGTTAGTGTAAAAGCCAACTACATTGGTAGTTCTGTTTTTAACAATTATAAAGTTTACAATTTTACCTACCGTATCACAATAGATAATAACTCGAACGATACGGCCCAATTAGTTACGCGCCATTGGGAAATACTAGATGCGCTTAATCCCGTTAAATATGTTGACGGCGTGGGAGTAATTGGTAAAAAACCTATTATAAAACCTGGCGAAAGTTATAGCTACGAATCTTATTGTTCTTTATTTTCACCCTTTGGTGCTATGTTAGGTTTTTACTCCATGATTAATTTAGCTACAGCTACATTATTTGAAGTTACAATTCCTCGATTTAAACTTTATGCACCATTTGCAATCAATTAAACATTAGGTTGTTTAATTTATAGTTTTCATCATTTTATTTTGTACTTTCGTATTTAAACACTACAATTTTTAAGTAATAATTTTATGTCAAAAGGATTTTTTAATGTTCCTGTTGCTGTTAACGAGCCTGTAAAGGCATACGCACCAGGATCGTCAGAAAGAGAAGAAGTTTTAAAAGCTTTTAAATCATTTTATTCTCAAACTGTAGATATTCCATTATATATTGGTAAAGAAGAAGTTAGAACAGGAAAAACTAAAAATTTATTTCCTCCATTTGATCACCAACATCATTTAGGTGTTTACCACGAAGCAGACGAAACTTTAGTTAAAAAAGCGATTGCTGAAGCTATGGAAGCGCGTAAAAAATGGTCACAAATGGCTTGGGAACACAGAGCAGCAATTTTTTTAAAAGCTGCTGATTTATTAGCTGGTCCTTACCGTGCAAAAATAAATGCAGCAACTATGATTGCGCAAGGAAAAACGGTACATCAAGCAGAAATTGATTCGGCTTGTGAATTTATCGACTTCCTACGTTTCAACGTTCAGTACATGACTGAAATTTACAAACAACAACCAGTATCTTCTAAAGGAGTTTGGAACCGTGTAGAACAACGTCCATTAGAAGGTTTTGTATATGCAATCACACCATTTAACTTCACAGCTATTTCTGGTAACTTACCATCTTGTGTGGCTATGATGGGTAACGTTGTAGTATGGAAACCAGCTGCAACACAAATTTACTCAGCAAATGTAATTGTTGAAGTATTTAAAAAAGCAGGTTTACCTGACGGCGTAATTAACGTTGTTTACGGAAATTCTGCAATGATTACTGATACTGTATTAAATTCGGTTGATTTTGCTGGAATTCACTTCACAGGATCAACAGGCGTATTTAACGATTTCTGGAAAATAATTGGTCAAAACATAAGCAAATACAAAACTTACCCACGTATTGTTGGTGAAACAGGTGGTAAAGATTTTGTTTGGGCACACCCAACTGCTGATGCAAAAGAAGTTGCAACTGCACTTTCTCGCGGAGCGTTTGAATACCAAGGACAAAAATGTTCGGCAGCTTCTCGAGCGTACATTCCTGCTTCATTATGGGAAGATGTTAAAAAATATGTAGTTGCTGATGTTAGCTCATTTAAAATGGGATCACCAGAAGATATGAGCAACTTTGTTTCTGCTGTAATCACCGAAAGTTCTTTTGATAAATTAGCTAAAGCTATTGATGATGCAAAAGCATCTAACGAAGCTGAAATTGTTGTTGGTGGTGGATACGATAAATCTAAAGGTTGGTTTATTGAACCTACGGTTATTGTAACAACAAACCCAAAATATGATACAATGGAGCGTGAATTATTCGGTCCGGTATTAACGGTTTATGTTTATGAAGATGCGAAATGGGAAGAAAGCTTACAATTAGTTGACAGCACTTCTGAATACGCATTAACAGGAGCTATTTTCTCTGGTTGTCGTTATGCTATTGAAACAGCATCTAAAGCATTAGAAAATGCTGCTGGTAACTTCTACATTAACGATAAGCCAACTGGTGCTGTTGTAGGACAACAACCTTTTGGTGGTGCAAGAGGGTCTGGAACTAATGATAAAGCAGGTTCTATGGTAAACTTGTTACGTTGGGTTTCTCCGCGTACAATTAAAGAAACATTTGTACCAGATACAGATTACAGATATCCTTTTTTAGGATAATCATCATACAAAAAAGCCAGCTGATAGCTGGCTTTTTTTATAACTCATCTAAACCTTTTCGGTTGTTTTTTGTAGCAGTTTTAAAAACTTTTGGCGGTACACCAACTATATTTTTAAATTGTTTGGATAAATAAGGAACGCTGCTATAATTTAATTGAAAAGCAATTTCTTTTAATGACAAATCGTTGTAAATTAAAAGTTCTTTAACCTTTTCAATTCGCAATTCAATAGCCAATTGTTCAATTGTTTTACTTTTATGCTTAAAGTAAACTTCGTTAAGTTTGGCTATTTCTATTCCAATTTTTTGTTCTAAATATTCTTTAAAACCAATTACAAACTTTTCATCATTTTCTGCTGCATAATACTGAATCAAGTTTTGCTTTATTTTATCAACTAAAATATTTTCCTGATCTTGTAACAACTCAAAACCAATCGCTTCGATCGCATTTTTAAATAAATTGATTTGATTAGCAGTGAGCGGTTCGTGAAAAAAAACTTCACCCAACTCAATTTTACGCACCGGTAATTTTTGTTGCGTAGTAATTTGTTCAATCGCTAAAACACAGCGCTGACAAACCATATTTTTAATGGGTAAGCTTGTATGTTGCATTATTGCTTTTCAATCTTAAAACCAACTTGACGCAAAGCAGCTTTTACCTCGTCGGTAACCTCATCTTCAGATTCAATCGTTAAAAGTTTAGCAGGATTATCTGTGTCAACATGCCAAGATTTTACCACTTCTAATTGATTTAAAACTGGAGTAACTTTTGCAACACAACTGCCACAATTTATGTTTGATTTGTACGTAACTTTTTTCATATGTATATAATTATTTAAATTTTAATCGCAAACTATTTGCTACCACGCTAACCGAACTTAATGCCATTGCTGCTCCAGCCCACATCGGGTTTAATAAAAAGCCATTGTAAAAATACAATGCTCCGGCTGCAATTGGAATACCAATAATATTATAAATAAAAGCCCAAAACAAATTTTGTTTGATGGTATTTTGTGTTTGCTTAGAAACGCTAATGGCTTGCGGAATTTTATCTAAATCGGATGAAATAATAGTCATTTGGGCAACGTCCATAGCTACATCACTGCCTTTACCCATAGCTAAGCTAACATCGGCCTGAGCTAAAGCATTGGTATCGTTTACCCCATCACCCACCATGGCTACAACTTTACCTTGAGCTTGTAGTTGCTTTACGTAAGCAGCTTTTTCATCGGGCAAAACACCGGCTTTAAATGTTTTAATACCTACTTGGTTTGCAATGGCTTGTGCCGTTTCATATTGATCACCCGTTAACATAATAACATCAATATGCATTTTTTGTAGGTGATCAATGGCATTTTTAGATGTTGCTTTTACTGCATCTGCAATAGCTAGAACTCCTAACAAGTTGTTATTTTTAGCAAAATAAATAATGGTTTCGGCAAGGTTTTTTCGGTTATTTTTCCAATCTAAAACATCAATTGGTATGCTAATTTTATTTTGCTCCATTAAAGGTAAATTACCCACCCAAAACGTATCGTTAAAATAAGTTGCTTTAACGCCTTGCCCAACTAAATTTTCGATAGTTATGTTTTCTATATAACGAGTTTCATCTTTAAAATAGTTTACAACTGCATCAGCTAACGGATGTTCGGATTGTTTTTCGATGCTGTATAAAACTTCTATTTCTGGAGCTTGTAATCCGTAAGTTGCTTGTACGCTAGGTTCGCCTTTTGTAATGGTTCCGGTTTTATCTAAAACTACGGTTGTAATATGTTGGGCGCGTTCTAAACTTTCGGCATCTTGAACTAAAATTCCTTTTTCGGCAGCTTTACCCATACCAACCATTATAGCAGTTGGTGTTGCTAAACCTAAAGCACATGGGCAGGCAATAACTAAAACGGTTACAAAGGCGTTAAGTCCTAAAACAAAACCGTTTTGTGAGGCTAGAAACAACCAAACAAAAAAACTTAAACATGCGATTGCAACAACAATTGGAACAAATATTTTAGAAACCTTATCTACCAAATGTTGAATGGGTGCTTTACTGCTTTGCGCTTGTTCTACTTTTAAAATAATTTGACTTAATAAAGTTTGGCTGCCAACTTTGTTAGCTTGTATTCTAAAACTACCTTTTTGATTTAAAGTTCCGGCATAAACAGTATCATTAATCTGTTTAGCAACAGCAATGGGTTCGCCCGTTATCATGCTCTCATCTACATACGATGAGCCAGAAATTACGTGCCCATCTACAGGAATTTTATCACCTGGTTTAACAACTACCCAATCGCCTACTAAAACTTCATCAATTGTAATTTCAATTTCTTGATTGTTACGAATTACCCATAAATTTTTTGCTTGTAAACCCATTAATTTTTCGAGCGAATCAAAGGTTTGTATTTTGGCTCTTTCTTCTAAAAAACGTCCAAAAAGCACAAAAGCAATTACAATTCCTGCCGATTCGAAATATACATGTGCATGAATGCCACGTGCATGCCAAAAATCAGGAAAAAACAAAACGAATAAGCTGTAAATATAAGCTACACCGGTGCTTAAAGCGACCAACGTATCCATATTTGCACTTTTAATTTTAGCTTGTTGATAAGCACGGACAAAAAAAGAATTACCAAAATACAAAACCAACGGCGTTGCAAGCACAAACATAATCCAATTGGCATATGGCACATCCATAAAAAACATACCAATAACCAATAAAGGCAATGCAAAAATGGTTGCCCCGATTAGCTTAAATTGCAATTGTTTAAATTGTTTGCGCTTTATTTCTTTCTGTTTTTCTTTATCTTTTTTTAAATCTTCAATCAATAAATCAAAACCTGCATTTTGAACCGCTGTTTTTAATTGGTGGGGTTGCACAATATTTGCTGCATATTTTACAACGGCTTGCTGCGTAGCGTAATTAACTTCGGCACTAAAAACACCAACCTGATCTTGTAATATAGATTGGCTTGATGATGCACATGCTGCACACGACATGTTAAGCACCGGATAAGTGCTTTCTATTAAATCAAGATTAATTTGCTGCTGTTTTAAAAAAGCAACAAATTCTAACCAATGATCGGGATCGAAGGCTTTGCCAGATTCAACCTGTAAAACATGTTGTTGATTTTTTGGCTGCCAAGATGTATTATTTTGAATCCAATCTAAAACTGCATTTGCTTGTTGCGTAGATAAAGACGGAAAATTGATAGTAAACGAATGCATAGCTTGTTGTTTGAATATCAAAGTTCGGAAATTAAACTTAAAATGTTTTATACAATTGCCGCTATTTGTTATACTGCTTTTGTTACTAACAGTTATTAACAAAATACCAACTTATAAACATTTAATGTTAATAACTTAATAAACATAAGCAAAACAGCTATTTATATAAATTAGTTATTAACAATATTTATTAACAAAGTTTGCAGTTATTAACAGCCAGTTAAAAATAAGCAACAAAAAATCCCAAAACAAATAGCTTTGGGATTTAGATATTTTTTATAATCCTTTATATTTTAAAGGTAAATGCACTACTTTTTTAGTTTCAAAAAATTCATCTTCAAAAAAATCAGACAAATCATATAAGGTTGCGCGTGGATAATCTTGCAATTCTTCTGTTAAATCTCCACCTTTTAAATATAATACACCGTTTAACAGCTCGTGCTGATTATCTTTTTTAGTACGGTGTCTAATCCATTTCACAAAATCGGGCATGTTTGTAACCGCTCGAGAAACAATAAAATCGAATTGCTCTTCTACCTTTTCAGCTCTTTTTTGTTCGGCTTTAATGTTGGTTAAACCTAAACCTGCAATTACCTCGTTTACCACTTTAATTTTTTTGGCAATAATATCAATCGCATAAAAATTAGTTTCAGGAAACAAAATTGCTAATGGAATTGCCGGAAAACCACCACCGGTACCCACATCCATAACATGCGCACCTGGATTAAATTTTTGCACTTTGGCAATACCTAATGAATGTAAAACGTGTTTGGTATATAACTCGTCAATATCTTTACGAGAAATAACGTTAATTTTTGCATTCCAATCTTTATATAAAGGTTCAAGTTTTTCGAATTGTGTAACCTGCTCTGGGGTTAGGTCTGGAAAATATTTTAAAATATCTTTCATGATAATAAATTTTAGGCAAAAGTACATTTTTTTATGTATTATATTTAGGTAAAAAAAGCGAAAAGATTCAACTTAATATGCTAAATTTGATATTCGTTTACGAACAACCAAATTTTAATTTATTATTATACATAACATGAATCCACTATCTGACAGAATCAAAAACCTATCTGTTTCTCAAACCTTAGCTATGGCAGCTAAAGCAAGAGAACTAAAAGCCCAAGGAATTGATATTATTAGTTTAAGTTTAGGGGAGCCAGATTTTTTTACACCTGATGTAATTAAAGAAGCAGCAAAACGTGCGATTGATGAAAACTGGAGTACCTACTCACCAGTTGATGGGTACGTAGAATTAAAACAAGCTATTCAACATAAATTTAAACGTGACAATAATTTAACTTACGATTTAAATCAAATTGTAGTTTCTACCGGAGCAAAACAATCTTTATACAACATAGCACAAGCTATGATAAATCCTGGGGACGAAGTTATTTTACCTGCTCCTTATTGGGTTTCTTACTCTGAAATTGTTAAAATGGCTGGTGGAATTCCGGTTGAAGTTCCGACTACGGTAGAAAGCGATTTTAAAATGACGCCAGCGCAATTAGCAGCAGCTGTTACGCCTAAAACAAAAATGATGTGGTTTAGTTCGCCTTGTAACCCATCAGGTTCTATTTACAATAAAGAAGAATTAACAGCATTAGCTGAAGTTTTAGTTAAAAATAATATTTACGTAGTTTCTGACGAAATTTACGAACACATAAATTTTACGGGCAATCACTGCTCAATTGCTTCAATACCGGGCATGTTTGATTTAACCATTACCGTTAATGGTGTTGCCAAAGCATTTGCTATGACCGGCTACCGAATTGGTTATATTGGAGCGCCAGAAGCTATTGCAAAAGCTTGTACAAAACTGCAAGGGCAAGTAACTTCTGGAGCAAACTCAATTGCGCAACGCGCTACCATTACAGCCATTGAAACCGATCCGAAAACATTTAGTTACATGACTGAAGCTTTTCATAAACGCAGAGATTTAGTAGTTGGTTTACTAAAAGAAATTCCTGGTTTTAAAATTAACATACCAGAAGGAGCGTTTTATGTTTTTCCTGATGTTTCTGAGTTTTTTGGTAAAACCTTAAAAGGGACCTTAATTAACAATGCCGACGATTTTTCGTTATTTTTACTAGAGCATGCTAATGTTGCTACGGTAACCGGAGCAGCTTTTGGTAATGCTAATTGCATCCGTTTATCTTATGCTATAAGCGAAGAATTACTTAAAGAAGCATTACGCAGAATTAAAGATGTTACCGCTTTTTAAAAACAACAAATCAAAAATACAAATCCCAATCGTTTAGATTGGGATTTTTTTGGCCTAAATAAAACGCGTTAATTTTAATGCAAACCAAGCTTTGTCATTATTCAATAAAAACAGAATGCGTATATTTGGCGTACATCGGCTAGAAATTAATTTTTAAAAAACTTAATTTAAACTTTAAACTTTATCAATCTCATGTCAACAGCAAAAAAAGAAGCAATTCGCACCACCTATTTTAGCATTGTAAGCAGTTTTTCGCTGGCTTTAATAAAAGGCATTGCTGGTGTTTTAGGTAATTCGTATGCGCTAATTGCTGATGCAATAGAATCTACTGCTGATGTTTTTGCTTCGATTTTGGTTTTATTTGGTATTAAATACGCGCACAAACCTGCTGATTACGACCATCCGTACGGACACGGAAAAGCTGAAGCTTTAGTAACTTTTGTTGTTGTAGGTATTTTACTTTTTTCGGCCGGATTTATTGCTTATCAAAGTATTGAAAACATAACAACACCCCACGAAGGTCCGAAGGCTTGGACCTTGCTTGTTTTGTTAGGAATTATTGTTTGGAAAGAATATTCGTTTCAGGTCGTAATGAAAAAAGCAAAAAAAATTAATTCATCTGCCTTAGCGGCTGATGCCTGGCACCACCGAAGCGATGCCATTACATCGGTTACCGCATTTGTAGGAATTACAATTGCTTTAACCATGGGGCCGGGTTATGAATCGGCTGATGATTGGGCCGCCCTTTTTGCTGCCTTATTTATTATATACAACAGCTATAAAATTTTTAAACCTGCTTTAAATGAGGTAATGGATGAAACCTCGTACCCTGAAATTGAAGAAAAAATCAGAGCGATTGCCGCACAAGTTCCCGATATTTTAGGCACCGAGAAATGCATTATTAGAAAATCAGGAATTAAATATCATGTAGAACTTCATGCACTGGTTGAGGAAAACATGACAGTAAGAAAAAGTCATGATTTGGGCCATGTTTTAAAAGATACGCTTAATAAAAAAATTCCCGAATTGGGTTATATTATTATTCATATTGAACCTAATAATTGTACAAACTGTTAAATAACAACAACTTTGGATTTACTTATACAAAACTTTCAGAAACATGTTGATCTTACTGAAGAAGAACAACGCTTAATTTTAAGCTTAGTGGAGAAAGAAAGCTATAAAGCACGTACCATTTTATTAAAACCCGGAGAAATTGCCAATATTACTTATTTTGTAATTGAAGGCATGATTCGCAGTTACACGGTAGATACCAACGGAACCGAACATGTTTTAAGTTTGGCATCACCCAATTGGTTTATAACTGATATGTACAGTTTGGTTTCTAGAAAACCGGCGCAACAATATTTATCTGTAATAAACGATGCGATTGTTTATAAACTGAGCCGTGAAAATCAGGAAAAACTTTATGTACAAGTACCTAAGTTAGAACGCTTTTTTAGAATTTTAATTGAAAAATCGGTTGTAGCACATCAACAACGTTTAATTGATAATTTGTCGTTAACGGCAGAAGATCGTTATGCTAAATTTTGTTCTAAATATCCTGATTTTATTCAATGCATTCCGCAAAAATACATTGCATCTTATATTGGGGTTACGCCCGAATTTTTTAGTAAAATGAAAGCACGTTTATTAAAACGGTAATTGTTAATAACTTTGTTTATAACTACGTTTAAAACTTATTTATCAATTATAAATGAACAAATAAACAACACAGTTATCAACAATTCAAACAGAAGCAAAACCCTGTAAATCAATGCATTTACAACATTATAAACAAATAGTTTATAACTTAAAATAAGGTTATAAACAATTATATAATAACTTAACTAGTTATCAACAAAAAAAGGTTCGTAATTACGAACCTTTTTTATTATTAGGATTTGAATATTAATACGGAAGGAATATTTTTTAACCAAATGCTTCGGGTTTCAATCAATTTTTTCCAACTTTCAATACTTACCACCATTAAATCTTGTTGTGAGAAAATTTCGGGCGAAATATCTTTTGGATCGATCACTGAAATATGATTTGGTTTAACCTGCTCGATAGATCGGATCAGTTCTTTAATCATAAAGTTATGATTTACCTGATGCAGCACATCAATTATAATAACTTGCGAATCGTTGTTGTGAATAAACTTTTGTGCATATTCAATTAAAAATATATCATCTTTTGTAAAAATTGGAATAATAATGGTATCTATTTTTTCTAGATTTTTATCAATTAAAATTCCGGTTGGTATTTTACTATGTAAGGTAATTTGATGGGTTGTTTCGTTAAACGGTGTGTTTTCGAACAATCCTTCTTTACGCATTACTTTGTTTAAAATTCGATCTGGATTTACTATTTGCGTGGTAAAACCTAGCAAACGGCCTAACAAGGTTCCTTCAAAAATAGATTCGCCTGCATCAACCAAAAGTAAATCGTAATCGCCATTATTGGCCACATTAATAATTTCGGTTTCTACATCAGAAGAAACCTTAAACATGGTATTTACCTTTTGATTTAAAGCTTGACATTCTTCAATAACCGGATCTAAATGTTCTTCTTCATAATTATCCTCGAAACCAAAAATTTCGTCAGAAGGCGCAACTAACAAGGCAGTTACCGATGAATTATTAATTTGCTTTTTAGAAAGCGCGTTACTTAATAACAATAGCTTTTTACCTTTTGCCTGATTGGCAAACGAAAACAAAATTTTAAATTTATTTTTATATGAAACTTGTTCGATTACCTCGTCAGAAGATTTGAATATTTTATTAATTATATCGATAGATGGACCGGTCATAAACGTTGTTACCAGAGCCATAATTACCATCATGGCAAAAACTTCGCCGTTTAAAACACCTAAATCAAAACCGATATTAAGCACCACCAATTCCATTAAACCACGCGTATTCATTAAAGCACCAATGGTTAAGCTATCTTTCCAACTTTGCCCAACAAATTTGGCGGCAAATGCACTACCTATAAATTTACCAACTACGGCAACTAAAATAATTAGCCCAGTAATTTTCCATAAGTACGCATCGTTAATTAATCCCATTTCGGTTCGTAAACCGGTGTAAACAAAGAACAAGGGTAAGAATAAGGTTAAGGCAACATCCTCTACCTTTTCAATAAAAGCTTGTCTAAAACGCATATTATCTGGCATAATAGCACCGGTCATAAAAGCACCAAATAAGGCATGAATACCAATAACCTCAGTTGCATAAGCGGATATAATTAAGGTAATTAAAAATATAGCTACCAACGATTTGGTTAAGTTTTTACCGTTTGAGCTCGAATCGGCAACGCGTTTTAAAAACGGACGTACCATGTACAACATTAGTAATACGTATATAATTGCTAAGGCAATAACATATAAAGAACTAATAAAAGAACCTGCTTTAACAATAGCAATTACCGCGGCTAAAATACACCATGCAGTAATATCATCAGCCGCTGCGGCTGTAATAACTACCGTTCCTAATTTGGTTTTATGAATGTCACGTTCTTGTACAATACGTGCTAAAACCGGAAAGGCAGTAATGCTCATAGCAATACCTAAAAATAAGGCGAAGGATAAAAATTCTACCCCAGGAGGAGCAAATTGCGTAAAAATAGAATACGCCAACACCATTCCTAAAGTAAATGGAATAATAATACTTAAATGCGATATTACAATGGCATCGTTAGCTTTGCTTTTTATCACTTTTAAATCTAGCTCCATCCCTACAACAAACATGAATAATATTAAACCGATTTGGCTTAAAAATTCTAAGTTACCTAAAGATTCAACAGGAAAAAGTGCTGCAGAAAGTTCTGGAAAATAACTACCAAAAAAAGATGGCCCTAAGGCAATACCAGCAATAATTTCACCAATAACAGAGGGTTGTCCGATTTTTTTAAAAATCCATCCAAAAAAACGTGCTACCAAAACAATGGTAATAATTTGAATTAATAACACCGCCAACGGATGTTCTAAATTATGTTGCAACGAATTTAAAAAATCTTGAAAATAACCTTCTGAAGTTACTGCTTGCGTAACTATATCACTACTATTTTTCTGCTCAAGGAATTTACCTTGATTGCCAACCCAATACATAATGAAGCCAAAAAGGGCAATCATTAACATATAAAAAACTGAATTTCTATATTTTGCCATAATCATTTAATTTGATTACAAATAAATTACGTTTTACGGACAAATAACGCGTTTATGTAGTGAAATATGCGGAAAATGGAACAAGAACGGCAAAAAATGTAATCAAATTATTTTAAACGGAATTTAGCTGCAAAATTGGGGCTTAAAACCAATTCTAAAAAACCGTTGTTTTTACGAATTTTGGTAGTAATAGCATCAGCAGTAAAAAAATTAACGGCACTATAAGCAATGATTTCTTTTTTATTGATTTGACAAAAAAGCTCGGCAGGAAGTATTTTATTTAATTCTTTAAACGTAATGTTTTTTAATACAACTTCTACTAATTCTGGTAGCAGCGCAATTTTATCTCTCGGATCAGCATCCGAAACTTTGATGTATAAAATATCAGAAAATTGCAAAACCATTTTACCACGATCAGTATTTAAGGTACAAAAACTTACCGGTTCTGGTTTTATTGCAGTTGTCATTTGAGCCTTTGCAATGGCTTTTTCTAATCGTTCTTTTTGTATCGGCTTGGTTAAATAATCTACCGCGTTTAATTCAAAAGCTTCAACGGCAAAATCTCGAAATGCGGTAGTAAAAATAAATTGCTTGTTTTGCATAATATTAGCCAAAGCTAAACCATCTAACACTGGCATTTGTATGTCAGAAACAACCAAATCAAAATCTAAATTTTTATACTCGGCTAAAAATTTTTCTGACTGATTGTAAACTTTTACAACTTCTACCGTATCAATTTGTTCTACAATCGCTTTTAAGTAGGTTAAGCTCGGTAGCTCATCATCAATTAAAATACATTTAATGGGTTCCATTTCGTAAATCTATTTTTAAATAGGCATTAAATATTTCGTCTTGCACCACACGTTCTAACTTAAACTTGTTAAAATACAAGTGCTGCAAACGCGTTTCTAGAGATTGTCCGCCAATACCCGAATGCGGTTTTAATAACGGAGGTTTTTGTGATATTTTGTTAGAAACAGTTAGGATAAAAAATCCATGGCTTAATTCCATCTGAATTGAAATAAACGAATGTTCGCTCTGAATATCGGCATGCTTAAAAGCATTTTCAATCAAATCAATACAAATTAGAGGTGCTAAAACTTTTTGATGCAGTAATGCATCGTTTTCATCAAACTTAAATTTAGATTTTAAATCAAACAGCGGGCTTAGTTTAATTTTATTAATTTCTATAAAGTTCTTAGCGAATTCCATTTCGTGATAAGGTGTTACAAATTGGTTGTTGGTTTCGTACAACACATAATCTAAAACATTAGCTAATTTATCAATGGTATAATACGATTGATACGCATGCGATTGAATAGAATTTAAAATATTTTTAAACAAATGCGGATTCAGCTTATTTTCAACAAATGTTAATTCGTTGTTGTGCTGACTTTGCTGAAACAAATCGTTCATGGTTTGATGCAAAATTTTATTTTTTTGATATAATTTAAAAACCAAAAAAATTAAAATTAACAAACTAATAAGCAAAAACGGTATAAAAATTGTGATAATAGTTGTGTACATAAGTTTGCATTGGTAGTTAGTTTTTTCACTAATTCATTTTATAATTCGTAATTTATGTTTCAATTTTAAGAATTATTTGCTACAAATATAATTTCTTAATATAGATTAATTAGAATAAAAAATAGTTAAAGTAACTTTGATAAAAAATAAAACAGATGCTAACAACAACATTACATAAAGCAAATACACGTGGTTTTGCCGACCACGGATGGCTAAAAAGTTATCATACTTTTAGCTTTGCTGACTATTTTGATGAAAACCGTGTACATTTTGGTGCGCTTCGCGTTTTAAACGACGATTACGTAGCGGGTGGCATGGGCTTTGGTCAGCATCCACATCGTGATATGGAAATTATTTCGATTCCGTTAGAAGGTGATTTGGAGCACCAGGATTCTATGGGAAATAAAGAAATTATTCGTCATAGCGATGTACAAGTTATGAGTGCAGGAACTGGAGTTATGCACAGTGAATATAATAAAAACAGTGATAAAGCCGTTAAGTTTTTACAGATTTGGGTAATTCCAAATCAGCAAGGCGTAACCCCACGTTACGATCAAATTACGTTAAATCCTGCCGATCGTAAAAACACGTTTCAGCAAATTGTTTCGCCAAACGCAAACGATGCCGGAGCTTGGATACACCAAAACGCATGGTTTAATTTAGCCGATTTTGATGCTGGGTTTGAAAAAAAATATACCATAAATCAAACAAGCAACGGATTGTACATTTTTGTATTATCTGGTTCTGTAACAGTTGCCGATCAGGTTTTAGAAACCCGAGATGGATTAGGAATAGAAAATTTTACAACTTTAAACATTAAAGCCCTAGAAAATAGCTCGTTTTTGTTAATGGAGGTACCTATGTTAAAATAAGTAATAACACTAAAATTATATAATTATGTCAAATATTAAATGGACAGTTGATCCAACACACACAACAATTGGTTTTAAAGTTAAACACATGATGTTTACTAACGTTAAAGGTCAATTTGAAGATTACACAGCATCTGCTGAAACTGCAAACGAAGAAAACTTAGTAGGTGCTAAATTGCATTTTGAAGCAAAAGCAACATCTATTAACACAGACAACGCAGACAGAGATAACCACTTAAGAAGTGCTGACTTTTTTGATGTTGAGAAATACCCAACATTAAAATTTGAATCGACTGCAATTACTCAAAAATCTGGTAACGATTACGTTATTGAAGGTAATTTAACTATTAAAGATGTTACTAAATTAGTACAATTAAACGGAGAATATTCTGGAAAATTAACTGATCCATGGGGTAACACAAAATCAGGATTAAATATTCAAGGAGCTATTAACCGTAAAGATTTCGGATTAAGCTGGAACTCAGCTTTAGAAACTGGTGGTGTTTTAGTTTCTGAAGAAGTAAAGTTTGATATCGAATTACAATTCATCAAACAATAATTATTTAGTAAAGGTTAATTATAAAAAAGCTGCATCATGCAGCTTTTTTTTATGCTTAAAAAGTACATTTAAAAAACAAAAACTAAAAAATTGTATCTTTGTAGCTATGGAAAACATGAATTTACGAACGGTAACCGTAACCCGCTATATAACACCTTTACGTGAAGGCGGTTCTTTGCCGGCTTTAGCTGATGCTGATGATGGCTTTAAATACGTTTTAAAATTTAGAGGTGCAGGCCACGGCGTAAAAGCTTTAATTGCCGAACTTTTAGGCGGATTAATTGCACAAGCTTTAGCACTACCGGTACCCGAATTGGTTTTTGTTAATTTAGACGAACAATTCGGAAAAACAGAAGCCGATGAAGAAATTCAGGATTTACTTGTTTTTAGTAAAGGATTAAATATGGGCTTGCATTATTTACAAGGTGCTTTTACCTTTGATTTTGCCACAAACGATTGCGACGAACTTTTAGCCAGTAAAATTGTTTGGTTGGATGCCTATATTACAAACGTTGACCGTACCTACCGCAACACCAATTTATTGATTTGGAAACAAGAATTGTGGTTAATAGATCATGGTGCTGCTTTTTATTTTCATCATTCATGGAGCAATTGGGAACAAGCTGCTAAAACACCTTTCGCCTTAATTAAAGATCATGTTTTAATTAGCAAAGCCACAAAATTAGATGAAGTTCATGCTGAATTTACTAAAAAATTAACCCCAGAAGTTTTACAAAACATTGTACAAACCATTCCTGAAGATTGGTTATTATGGGAAGGTAGTGAACAAACACCTGACGAAATTAGAGCTGTATATTATAATTTTTTAACGCTACGTTTGGCAAACGCCGAAATATTTTTAAATCAGGCAAAAAATGCAAGATAAATATATTTTTGAATACGCAGTAATTCGCGTAGTACCTAAGGTAGAGCGTGAAGAATTTGTAAACGTTGGTTTAATTTTATTTAGCAAACGACTAAAGTTTTTAAAAATTCAGTATCAAATACCAACACATAAAATTCAGTGTTTATGTGCAGATTTTGATATAGATCAGTTAGAAAAAAACTTAGCTGCTTTTGAAAAAGTTTGTACAGATAAAACCAATCGCAGTCCTATTAGTCAATTTGAGATTGATGAAAAGTTTAGATGGATTACAGCCGTTAAAAGCTCGAGCATTCAAACCTCACGCCCGCATCCGGGATACACGGTAAATATAAACGAAACTTTTGAAGCTTTATATCAAGAGCTTGTTTTGTAATTTTTAAGAAACAAAACTGTAATTCCGATTTCATTATTAGCAAAATAGTCGGCATAAATCTAATTTATTATAATTTTTTCTTTACAAATAGTTAAAACAAATTCTTCATTTCAATTTTTATTTAAATATTTATAAATTTGAATAAATAACAAAAACATGTACAACAAAGTATTTTTTCAAGGCTTATACGGTAGTGATTCCATCGAGTTTGCTCGCGGGCTAATTAACGTGCATCCGTTTGGCGAAATAGGAAAAAACAACAACAATAAGGTTGAAGTACATGCGCACAACAATTTATTTCAGATTTTTTATATTGAATCAGGAATTACTGAAATTACCTATCAAAACAAATCTACCGAAATAGAAGGACCGAGTATTATCACCATTCCTAAAAATACACCACACGGTTTTATTCACCATACCGAGGTTAGCGGTTGGATTATTTCCTTATCTGATTCTGTACTAGAAAGTTTATTGAACCGAGAAGCTGAAGTGCTTTTTACCTTGTATAAAATTTTTGCAAAAAACATTGATGTTTTAGATGCTAATGATTTAGTTATTATTAACATATTAAAACAATGTGTACAAGAATATAATGAGAATCAACCCGGTAAACTAATCATGTTGCAAAATCTAGTTGGGCAACTTATTATTCATTTATATCGCTTACAACACCAAGATAATGTGTTAGAACAAGTAATAGATAATTCGTACAAAGTTTATTTCAGAAACTTTATGATGCTCATTGCAGAATCACGTTCGTTTAAAAAAACGATTGATGAATACGCACAAGAATTAAGGATTACAACCACACATTTAACGCGTGTAACAAAAAACATCTCCAACAAATCGCCTCGAGAAGTAATTGTAGATTATTACATATCCGAAGCTAAACTTTTACTATCTAACCTAAAGTACAACATTAACGAGGTTGCTCGTGAATTGGACATAGAAGATCCAAGTTATTTCTCTCGTTTATTTAAAAAGAAAACAGGCATTACGCCCAAAGAATTTCAGAGGCAAATTAAAGTAAAAGCGTAAATATCAGGTATTAAAAGTACCATTTTTACAAAAATAATCCTACCTCAATCAACTCATAAAGCTATAAATTTGTGGAAAAGTAAGTGGTCACTTACCGTAAAATTTCACAAAATGCACAACATAACAATAAAAAGAATAGAAGCTACAATTGTAGATCTACCAACCATTCGTCCACACCATTTATCAATGGCTGTAATGATGAAACAATCTATGGTAATAATCCGCATTATTTGTAGTGATGATATCGAAGGAATTGGTGAAGCTACTACCATTGGTGGTATTTCATACGCAGATGAATTTCCAGAAGGAATTAAATTAGCGATTGACACCTATTTTACTCCTTTGTTAGTTGGACAAAATCCTACACAAATAAATAGTTTAATGAAAATGTTAGATAAAAACATTTCAGGAAACAATTTTGCAAAATCAGGAATTGAAACTGCTTTATTAGATGCTCAAGGTAAACGTTTAAACGTGCCAATTGCAACTTTATTTGGAGGTTCTATATCAACTCAACTTCCGGTTTTATGGACTTTAGCAAGTGGTGATACACAAAAAGATATTGATGAGGCAAAAAAATTAATTGCTGAAAACAAACACAATACATTTAAACTTAAAATTGGTAGAAAAGACCCGAATGTTGACGTAGCTCACGTTTCGGCAATTAAACAAGCTTTAGGTGAAAATTATAAAGTAACGGTTGATGTTAATCAAGCTTGGAGCGAGCAAGTTGCTAAAAAACAAATTCAAAAATTACAAGATGCTGGTGTTGATTTAATTGAACAACCTTTAGTAAAAACAAATTTTGAAGGCTTAGCACGTTTAACCGAATATTTTGAAGTGCCAATTATGGCTGATGAAGCTGCAGGAACCGTTTCTGATGCGTTTAAATTAGCTAAAATTCATGCTGCAAATGTATTTGCATTAAAAATTGCTAAATCGGGTGGTTTAACAAACATTGCACGTCAAGCAGCAATTGCACAAGGAGCAGGAATTTCATTATACGGAGGTACCATGTTAGAAGGTTCCATTGGAACCTTAGCATCTGCGCACCTATTCTCAACCTTACCTAACTTAGATTGGGGAACTGAACTTTTTGGTCCACTTTTATTAACAGACGATATTGTTAAAAAATCTATTGTTTATCAAAACAATACATTAGAAATTCCTGAAGGACCAGGTTTAGGAGTTGAATTAGACATGAATCAAGTAGAAAAATATAAAAGAAAATAAACATGGTATACGTTGTTGAAATGGATGTAAAAATCCCAGAAACTTGGAGTGAAGAAAAAATTGCAGATTACGTTGCTAGAGAAAAAGAAACTTCTCAAAAATGGCAAAAATCTGGAAAATGGGTTTACCTATGGCGCGTTGCTGGTAAATATTCTAACATCTCAGTTTTAGATGTAGAAAGCCCAGAAGAATTTCATCAAATCATCAGCTCATTACCTTTATTTCCGTACATGACAATTAAGGTAACAAGCGTTACAAAACACCCAAACGCAGTACGCGAAAACATACTATAACAAAACATAACAACAATAAATAAACATTAAAACTATGGCAAGAATGGATCAGTCGTTAATCGACGCAACTTTAGAGCTAATAAAATCGCAAGAAAAAGCAGGAGAAGGAAACGAAAGAGTAAAAGAAATTGTAAATAGATTATTAAAAGATTTATTTAATGCAATGGCTGACTTAGACATTACTTCTGAAGAAATGTGGAAAGCTTGTGATTGGTTAACACAAACAGGTAAAAACAACGAATGGGGATTAGTTTTTGCTGGTTTAGGAATTGAAAAATTCATTGATGTTAAAATGGATTGGGAAGATGAACAAGCTGGTATTCACAACTTAACACCTCGTACAATTGAAGGACCTTTATACGTAGCTGGATCACCAGAATCGTTAGGTTATGCTGAATTAGAAACTGAGGTTGAACCAGATGCTGAGCGTTTATTTATGAGCGGTTATGTTAAAGATGAAAACGGTAACCCAGTTGAAAACGCGTTAGTTGAAGTATGGCACTGTAACTTAAAAGGTTTATATTCTCACTTTGATTCTACACAACCAGAATTCAACTTAAGAAGAGCAATCCGCACAGGTGCAGATGGTAAATATGAATTTAAATCTGTATTACCAGTAGGATATGCATGTCCTCCGGGTGGATCTACAGATACGTTAATGTCGTTATTAGGTCGTCACGGAGCACGTCCAGCGCACATTCACTTCTTTGTAACACATCCAGATTTTAGAAAATTAACTACACAAATTAATATTGAAGGTGACCCATTAACTTATGATGATTTCGCTTTCGCAACACGTCCTGAGTTAGTTCCAGCAGTAAATCGCATTTCTGCAGAAGATGCAGCAAAATACGGAAAAGACGAAGCGTTTGCTAAAATTGACTTCGACTTCAACATGGTTAAAGAAAAAGAGCAAGCACCAGCAGGAGAAAACCACCGTACAAGAGCTTCTGTATAATCTCAAATATTAATAGTTATTCATAGTTATAAGGGATTCGAAGCTTTATTATTCGAATCCCTTATTTTTAAAAATAAGGATATGAGCAAAAAAGTAACCACTGAATATTTAGATTCTTTGTTAGTTCACGATAAAGAAAACGGCATTTACCGTCATAACCGTGAATCATTTACAAACGAAGAATTATTTGATTTGGAGATGAAATATATTTTTGAGGCAAACTGGGTGTATTTAGCTCACGAAACTCAAATTCCAAATATTAATGATTATTACACAACTACAATCGGAAAACAATCGGTTGTAATTACCAAAGATAAAAACGGAGAATTACATGCATTAATTAATTCATGTACGCACAAAGGTGCACAGTTATGTCGCTACAAAAAAGGTAATAAATCTTCATTTACTTGTCCGTTTCACGGATGGACGTTTAACAACGCAGGTAAATTATTAAAAGTAAAAGATGCTAGAACAGGCGGATACCCAGAGCAATTTAACTGCGACGGATCTCATGATTTAGTTAAAGTTGCGCGTTTTGAATCGTACAAAGGTTTCTTATTCGGTTCATTAAGTGCTGACGTTTTACCTTTAGAAGAATATTTAGGAGAATCTAAAACAATTATTGATCATATTGTTGACCAAGCACCAGAAGGTTTAGAAGTTTTAAACGGTAGTTCACAATACATTTACAACGGAAACTGGAAATTGCAAATGGAAAACGGTGCTGACGGATACCACGTATCTTCTGTACACTGGAACTATGTTGCAACTATGGGACGTAGAGATTATGCAAAAGAATCTACAAAAGCAGTTGACGCAAACGGATGGTCTAAATCGGTTGCTGGAGTTTACGGATTTGAAAACGGACATATGTTATTATGGACCAATAAATTAAACCCAGAAGTAAGCCCAATTTACGCACAAAAAGATCGCTTAATCGCTGAGTTTGGTGAAGACAAAGCTGGTTTCATGGTAAACATGACACGCAACTTAGCTGTTTATCCAAACTTATTCATCATGGATCAGTTTTCAACACAAATTCGTGTAGTAAAACCAATTTCTGTAAACGAAACTGAAGTAACTATTTACTGTTTTGCTCCTAAAGGAGAAAGCGCTGAAGAAAGAGCAACACGTATTCGTCAATACGAAGATTTCTTTAACGTTACCGGAATGGGAACACCAGATGATTTAGAAGAATTCCGTTCTTGTCAAGTAGCATATTTATCTACAGAATTAAAATTCAACGACATGAGCCGCGGTGCAACACACTGGATTTATGGGCAAGATGAACAAGCACAAAAAATGGGCATTAAACCATTAATTTCTGGTATTAAATCAGAAGACGAAGGCTTATTCTTGACACAACATGAATACTGGCAAAAAGAGCTTAAAAAAGCGATTGAATTAGAAAACTTAGAAAAGTAACAATTTGACCATGGAAAACTACAACAAAATACTTGCATTTCTATACAAAGAAGTACGTCATTTAGATGATAAAGAATGGGATGAATGGCTAAAATTTTACGATGAAGATTGTACCTATTGGATGCCAGGATGGACAGATGAAGATGAGTTAACTACAAACCCACATACCGAAATTTCGTTAATCTACTACTCTAACAAAGGTGGTTTAGAAGACCGTATTTTCCGTATTAAAACAGAGCGTTCATCTGCTTCTACTCCAGAAACAAGAACATCACATAACATTAGCAATGTTGAAATTTTAGAAGAAAATGAAAACGAAGTTAAAATCCGTTTTAACTGGCACACGCTTTCTTTCCGTTACAAAAACACCGATCATTATTTCGGAACAAGTTTTTATACGTTAAAAAAAGTAGACGATTCTTTCTTAATTGCTAACAAAAAAATTATACTTAAAAACGATTATATCCGTCAAGTTTTAGACGTATATCATATCTAGAATACAAAACATATGGCAAAAGTTGCACTAAATTTTGAAGATGGTATCACTCGTTTTATTGAAACGTCAGGATACGAAACAATTGCAGAAGCTGCGTATAGAGAAGGAATCAACATTCCGTTAGATTGTGCAGATGGAGCATGCGGAACTTGTAAATGTTTATCTCGTAGTGGATCTTTTGATGCAGGAGATTATATTGAAGAAGCTTTATCAGACGAAGAAGCAGCACAAGGTTACGGATTAGCGTGCCAAATGCGCCCAGAATCTGATATGGTAGTAGATATTTTAGCAAGCTCATTAGCTTGTAAAGTTGAAGCTACAAACTACCAAACTGAAATTACAGAATTAACATTCTTATCTTCAGAAGTAGTAAAATTAAGAGTAAAAACAAACGACGGCGCAACTATTGCTTTTTTACCAGGGCAATATGCTAACATTTTAGTACCAGGATCTGGCTTAACACGTTCGTACTCGTTTTCATCAGTTTCAGGATCAGACGAAATGGAATTTATCATTCGTTTAATCCCAGAAGTTGGTTTAATGTCAAACTTTTTACGTCAAGCAAAAGTGGGTGATCAATTAGAAATCACTGGTCCGTTAGGAAGTTTTTATAACCGTGAAATTACAAAACCAACATTATTCTTTGCTGGTGGAACAGGAATTGCACCTTTCATTGCGATGATGGAGCAATTAAATGCAGAAAAATGTGCGCAAAACATTCAATTGTTTTACGGTGCAACAACTACAGAAAATGTGGTTGAGTTAGAGCGAATTAAAGGTTACGCAAACATTAATGTAGAAACTTTCGCTTGTGTTTCTAACGAAGAATCAACAACATTCCCTACCGGTTTTGTAACACAATGGATCAATACAGATACCTTAACAGCGCCATCTTACGACATTTACATTTGTGGACCAAACGCCATGGTTGATGCAGTTAAAAATGCATTAGAAGCGAATCAAATTAAATTTGACAACTTCTACACTGAAAAATTTGTACCAACAGGTACAACAACCGCTTAATAACACGACAATGATTTTCGAAAACAGATTTTTAGATAAAGTTGCTATTGTAACCGGTGCCGGACAAGGAATTGGTAAAGGCGTTGCAGAACGTTTAGCTAATGAAGGAGCAAAAACCGTTTTGGTAGACCGCTCTGATATTGTTTTAGGCGTAGCCGATGAATTAGCAAAACAAGGCTTACAAGTACTTGCTGTACTTGCTGATTTGGAAACGTATGCTGGTTTTGAAAAAGTAGTGGCAGAAACCCTAAAGGCTTTTAATCGTATTGATATATTAATCAACAACGTAGGCGGAACCATTTGGGCTAAACCATACCAACATTACAAAGAAGACGAAATTGTTAAAGAAATAAACCGCTCTTTATACCCAACATTATGGGGGTGCCACAGCGTACTACCTGCAATGATAGAAAATAAAGGTGGGGTAATTATTAACGTTTCATCTATTGCTACACGTTCAATCAACCGCATTCCTTATGCAGCTGCAAAAGGAGGCGTAAATGCATTAACTGCATCATTAGCGTTTGAACAGGCACCGAACAACATTCGCGTAGTTGCCATAGCTACCGGAGGTACAGAAGCTCCAGCACGTATTGTTCCTCGTAATGAGAATAAAATGACTGCTGAAGAAGAAGTTTGGTACCAACAAATTGTAGATCAAACTAGAGAGTCAACTTTAGTAAAAAAATACGGACAAATAGAAGATCAGGTTAACGCCATTCTATTTGCCGCCTCAGACGAAGCCAAATACATTACCGGAATTACAATTCCTGTTTCTGGCGGAGATTTAGGATAATATAAGTAACTATCTGTAATTTTTATTATAGATAGTTTCTTGTTTTTATTACAAGCTTTTAGCTACCTATTATTTTAATCAAAAAAAACAAAGTACTATGCCTAAAATTGAATTAAAGAATTTCACTTGTAACTATTTATACGAAAACTTCGGACACGATCATACGTTAGTGTTTTCAAATTCATTAGGTACAAACTATTCAATGTGGGAAGATAATATTGACGAACTAAGTCATTATTTTAACATTCTACGTTACGACAAAAGAGGACATGGTGAAAGTACCATTAATCAAGACAAAGTTTCAATTGCAGAGCTTGGCGAAGATGTAGTTGAACTTGTTGATGCATTAAAACTAGAAAACGTTTTTTTCTGTGGCCTTTCAATTGGCGGATTAACCGGACAATGGTTAGCAATTAACAGACCAGATCGTTTTAAAAAATATATTATTTGTAATACCTCTGCTAAAATTGGAACGGTAGAAAGTTGGGAAGCACGTATTAAACAAGTTACCGAACATGGTTTAGGTAGCATTTTACAAGGTACTGCCGACCGTTGGTTTACGCCACATTACCGTGCAAACAATCCAGAAAAAGTAGAAAAAATATTAGCCGATTTTCAGGCAAATACTTTACAAGGCTACACCGCATGTTGTCACGCAGTTGCTCATGCCGATTTTAGAGAAGAATTACACAAATTGGTAAAACCTTTACTAATTATTGCAGGAAGCAAAGATGAAGTTACAACGGTAGAAGATGCTAAGTTTATTCAAAAACATGCAGGCGTTACCAACCTAATTTCATTAGATGCTGCGCATTTATCAAACATGGAACATCCGAGAGAATTCTCAAAACATATTATACATTATTTACAACATTAATAAACACACAATTATATGAAACAAGTTCCTCAAATTTCTTTACAAGAAGCGGTAGCTATGGTAAAGGACGGCGATGTATTATTACAAGGTGGATTCGGGATGACAGGAAACCCAGTTCACTTAATGCATGCTTTAGCAGAAACTGGAACAAAAAACTTAACATTCATTGGTAACAATGTTGGTGAAGTTGGTATTGGCGGCGGACGTTTATTACGTAACGGTCAATTAAAAAAAATGATTGGTTCTTTCTTCACTTCAAATCCTGAAGCAGTAAAAGCAGCTCAAGATGGTGTAGTAGAATATGAATTATTACCTCAAGGAACTTTAGCAGAAGCTTTACGTGCAGGTGGTGCAGGAATTGGTGGTTTTTTCACACCAACCTCAGCAGGAACAGCATTAGCAGAAGGCAGAGAAACTAAAATATTTAACGGCGAAGAACAAGTTTTAATTCCAAGCTTACGCGGAAACGTTGCATTTATTCGTGCTTGGAAAGCAGATACAGCAGGAAACTTACAATACCGTATGACCGAGCAAAACTTTAACCGTGCTATGGCAACAGCTGCCGATTTAGTAATTGTTGAAGTAGAAGAAATTGTACCGGTTGGCGAAATTTTACCAGAATTTATTCACACACCAGGTTCGTTTGTAGATTATTTAGTACAAGCAACTTTAACGTTAGAAGATTTAGGAAGTTCAGCATCAGTTTCTTCAAGCAAAAAAGTTTCTGAAAGCCGTATGAATATGGCTAAACGTGCTTTAAAAGAATTACAAAAAGGTGATGTAGTAAACTTAGGAATTGGAATTCCAACTTTAGTTGCCGATTTAATTTCTGAAGAAGACGGTATCATTTTACATACCGAAAACGGAATGTTAGGCGTTGGTCCTGCTCCTACTGATGGTGGTGGTGCTATGGAATATCCGGTAAACGGGTAAAATTCCGGTAACAGCATTAGATGGTGCTTCATATTTTGATTCTGCAGATTCATTTGCTATGATTCGCGGTAAGCATATTGACGTAGCTGTTATGGGTGGTTTACAAGTTGACGAAGCGGCAAACTTAGCTAACTGGGCAGTTCCTGGTCAACCTTTATTAGGCGTTGGTGGTGCAATGGATTTAGCTTCTGGAGCTAAAAAATTAATCATTACCATGATGCATACTGAAAGAGATGGCGATGCAAAAGTAGTTCCTGCATGTACCTTACCATTAACAGCATTAAAAGCAGTTGATATGGTAATTACAGACAAAGCTGTTTTTGAATTTATTGACGGACAATTAACCTTAACAGAAGTTATGCCAGGCGCAACTTTAGAAGAAGTTCGTGCAACAACAACAGCAAAATTTGCTGAAAAGTTAAGCTAAATTAAATGTAGATGTAGTAATTTGGGTAAACCAAATACAAACCATATGGAGAATTTCATAAAAAAAATTATTACATCACAGTTACTCATATATATTTTCAGATGTTTACTGGGCTTTACAATCGGGTATAACTTAATGATTCAATATCCCCATTACGAACCGTTTTGGGGATTACTTTCAATCATTCTTGTTATTTCTCCCGAGGCAAAAGATTCTAGAAAACTTTCTAAAGAACGCGTAAAATCGAACCTTATAGGTTCTATCGTTGGGCTTTGTTGCGTGTACATTAACAACGATCCACCAATTTATTTGGTGATGATCGGCATTGTTAGCACTTGCGTAATTTGTTATTTATTTAATATTATGAACATGGCTCGCGTAGCTATTGTAGCATTAATAATCATCTTAATACAACCGCACGTTTCAAACATAGCCATAACACCAATTTTACGTTTTGCATCTGTAGCTGTTGGCTGTGGAATTGGTTTTTTAATCACCTTGTTTACATCAATGGCGCTTAGAAAGCTAAAAAAATATTACAATATTGTAGAATAAATTTAGACAAAATGAACAAAGAAGCTTATATAATTGATGGGATTAGAACCCCAGTAGGAAGCTTTGGCGGAGGTTTATCTGCTGTTAGAACAGACGATTTAGCTGCCATTGTGATTGAAGAATTAGTAAAAAGAAACCCAAATATCCCGACCGATAAAATTGACGATGTTATTTTAGGATGTCACAACCAAGCTGGTGAAGATAACCGTAACGTGGCTCGTATGGCAGGTTTGTTAGCTGGTTTACCAGTAACTGTACCAGGCGAAACGGTTAACCGTTTATGTGCATCAGGTATGGCAGCCATTGTAAACGCATCTCGCGCTATTAAAACTGGCGAAGGTGATATTTTTATTGCAGGTGGTGTAGAACATATGACACGCGGACCGCTTGTGGTTTCTAAACCCTCTAAAGCTTTTGGTACAGATTCTAAAATGGAAGATTCTTCTTTCGGATGGCGTTTTGTAAACCCAAAAATGAAAGAAATGTACGGAACCGATCCAATGGGAATCACGGCGGAAAACTTAGTGGATATGTATAATATTTCTCGCGAAGATCAAGACAAATTTGCTTTAGCTTCTCAGTTAAAAGCAGCTCAAGCAACTGCAAATGGTCGTTTAGCAGAAGAAATTGTACCGGTTGTCATTCCACAACGTAAAGGTGAACCTGTTGTTTTTGATAAAGACGAATTTATCCGTGGCAACTCAACTTTAGAAAGCTTAGCAAAATTACGCCCTGCATTTAAAAAAGACGGAACAGTAACCGCTGGTAACGCATCAGGTTTAAATGACGGAGCTGCTGCCGTTTATGTAGCATCTGGCGAAGCTGTAGAAAAATACAACCTAAAACCAATGGCACGTATTGTTGCATCAGCAGTTGTTGGTGTAGAACCGCGTATTATGGGTATTGGTCCAGTAACAGCAACGCAAAAAGCGTTAGAAAGAGCGGGCTTAACGTTAGACGATATGGATGTATTAGAATTTAACGAAGCTTTTGCAGCACAAGCTTTAGCTTGTACACGTGCTTTAGGGTTAGCTGATGATGATGCACGCGTAAACCGTAACGGTGGTGCTATCGCTATCGGTCACCCACTAGGTATGTCAGGTACAAGAATTACATATTCTGCTGCTTTAGAATTACAAAAAACGAACAAAAAATATGCGTTAGCAACCATGTGCATTGGCGTAGGTCAAGGTTATGCAATTGTATTAGAACGCGTATAATTCCCAAATAAAATGTCGAAAAAACAGGAAATTTTAAATGCTTCCCTTATTCTTTTTACAGAACAAGGTGCGCGAGCGACCTCAACTAAATCAATAGCAAAACAGGCAGGCGTATCTGAAGCTTTAATTTTCAAATATTTTGGCACCAAAGATAACTTGCTCGAAGAGCTGATTAAAAAAGATTATTTAGAGGCGATAGATTTTACTCGAAATAAATTGGCGCGTAATGCTCCTAAAGATTTTTTAATTCGTTTTATAGATTTACCTATTGAGTTGGTAGACGATAAATTTGATTTTTGGCGTATGATTTATAAAATTTTACCCCTAAATCCTATTGCACAGCAATATCATACCAACTTTATGAAACCCAGTCATGATAAATTACGACGTTGTTTTGAATCATTGGGATATCCTAAAGCTGAGTACGAAGCTGAAATATTATTACTTTTTACAGATACCGTTTGGAAAAACTATGTTTCTGGCAACTTAACTAAAGAAAGTTACCAAGAAATTGCCACGTTACTCAAAAAGAAATATGCACTTATATAAATTAAAGCAATCCGTAAATGGGTTGCTTTTTTTTGTGTTTTACTTATGGTATATTTGTAGTTTAACTTCAAAAAACAAGATGGCTAAAAAAGAAAAAGAGGTAAAAGAAACGCCATTAATGCAACAATACAACCAAATTAAAAATAAATATCCAGACGCGTGTTTGTTATTCCGCGTAGGCGATTTTTACGAAACTTTTGGTGAAGATGCAGTTCGTACTGCAAAAGTTTTAGGCATAACCTTAACCAAACGCGGCGCAGGCAGCTCAAGCGAAACCGAATTGGCTGGTTTTCCGCATCATTCCTTAAACGTATATTTACCTAAACTGGTAAAAGCAGGATTGCGCGTGGCTATTTGTGATCAGTTAGAAGATCCAAAAATGACTAAAACCCTTGTAAAACGTGGCGTGACCGAATTGGTTACACCGGGCGTTGCTATTAATGACGAAGTTTTACAAGCCAAAACCAACAACTTTTTAGCTGCCATTCAGTTTGGTAAAAAAAATATTGGTATTGCTTTTTTAGATGTTTCTACGGGCGAATTTTTAACTTCTCAAGGCAATGAAGAATATATTGATAAGTTATTACAAAACTTCCGTCCAAGCGAAGTTTTAGTGCAAAAAGGAAATAAAAATCATTTTTTACACCATTTCGGATCCGATTTTAATCTGTTTTATTTAGAAGATTGGGTTTTTAAAGAAGATTATGCATACGAAACCTTAACCCAACATTTTAAAACCAACTCTCTAAAAGGTTTTGGAATTGAAGAGCTGACCGAAGGCGTAATTGCAGCCGGTGCCGTTTTATATTATTTATCAGAAACGCAGCACAACCGCATCCAGCACATTGCAAATATTCAGCGAATTGCTGAAGATGCCTATGTTTGGATGGACCGTTTTACCATTCGCAATTTAGAATTACACCACAGCACCAACCAAAACGCAACCACGTTATTGGATGTAATTGATCAAACCTTATCGCCCATGGGCGGCCGTTTATTAAAACGTTGGTTGGCTTTACCATTAAAAGACAAAAATAAAATTATTGCACGTTATGAAGTTGTTTCGTACTTAAAAGAAAACACTGAAATGTTGCAATTTTTTCAATACCAAATCAAGCAAATTTCAGATTTAGAACGTTTAATTTCTAAATTAGCTATCGGTAAAGTTTCGCCACGCGAAATCCTTTATTTAAAAGATTCGTTGGATGCTATTATTCCTATCAAACAAAAAGCTTTGCTTGCCAAAAACGAAGCTTTAAAAACCATTGGCGATAATTTTCATGCGTGCGAATTGCTTCGCGAAAAAATAAGCACAACCATTGCAACCGATGCACCAGTTGCTTTAAATAAAGGCAATGCTATTGCAGCTGGCGTAAACACCGAATTGGATGAGCTACGCAACATTTCTCAAAACGGCAAAAACTATTTAACCGATTTAGAAGCGCGCGAAAGCGAACGCACCGGCATTCCGTCACTAAAAGTTGCTTTTAACAACGTATTTGGCTATTATATTGAAGTTAGAAATACGCACAAAGATAAAGTTCCGGCAGAATGGATTCGTAAACAAACCTTGGTAAACGCTGAGCGTTATATTACAGAAGAACTTAAAGAATACGAAACTAAGATTTTAGGAGCCGAAGAGCGCATTGCGCGAATTGAAGCCGAGATTTACGAAAAGTTTATTATTTGGTGTGCGCAGTACATTCAGCCTGTACAATTAAATGCTGGTTTGGTGGCACAATTAGATTGCTTACAAGCTTTTGCACAATTGGCTATTGATAATAATTACGTTCGTCCTAATTTAGTTGACGATTTTGTTTTAGATATTAAAGAAGGGCGCCATCCGGTAATAGAAAAACAACTTCCGTTTGATGTACCTTATATAGCAAACGATGTTTATTTAGATACCGAATCGCAACAAATTATCATGATTACTGGGCCAAACATGTCGGGTAAATCGGCTATTTTACGTCAAACGGCGTTAATTGTTTTATTGGCTCAAATGGGAAGTTTTGTTCCGGCAACCGAAGTTACCATGGGCATTGTAGATAAAATATTTACACGCGTAGGTGCATCAGATAACATTTCTATGGGCGAATCAACTTTTATGGTTGAAATGAACGAAACCGCATCTATTTTAAATAACCTTACCAATCGCAGTTTAGTTTTATTGGATGAAATAGGCCGCGGAACCTCAACTTACGATGGAATTTCGATTGCATGGGCCATTGCCGAATACGTGCACGAGCACCCTAACAAAGCTAAAACCTTATTTGCTACGCATTATCATGAATTAAATGACATGCAAAATCAATTTTCGCGCATTAAAAACTATAACGTTTCGGTTAAAGAACTTAAAGATAATGTTTTGTTTTTACGCAAACTAGTTCCTGGCGGAAGCGCACATAGTTTTGGAATTCACGTTGCAAAAATGGCCGGTATGCCACAAACGGTAATTACTAAAGCTCAAAAAATATTAAAAAAATTAGAAGCTAGCCATAAAACGGATAGCAAACCTGATTTAAAAATTCAAGACATTCAACTTAATATGTTTGACATGGGTGATCCGGTTTTAGAAGAGATTAAGCAAGATTTAGCTAATCTTGAAATAAATACCTTAACTCCGGTTGAAGCTTTATTAAAGTTGAATGAATTAAAAAAGAAATTAGTTTAATGTTAATTAAAAAAAGTAGAACTTTTAGAAAAGCAAAATATGTAATTTACAAGGAAACCTTAGTTAACAAACAAGAACATTTTTGGGCGTTTGTAGGTTCGTTTTTAGGTTTAGGTACTATAAGTTATTTGCATTACAACCAATTTAATGAATTGGGTTTTACTTTACTTATTGGTTCTTTTGGAGCAACTTGTGTCTTAATTTATGGTGCAGTTAACAGCCCATTGGCACAACCCAGAAATTTATTTTTAGGCCATTTTATATCGGCGTTAATTGGGATAAGTTGTTTTAAATTATTGCCTAATTTAATCTGGGTTGCTGCCCCCCTAGCCGTTTCTTTATCTATTATTTGCATGCAAATTTTAAAGGCATTGCATCCCCCAGGTGGAGCAACAGCATTAATAGCTGTAACTGGAGGACCGAGCATTACCAATATGGGTTATATTTATGCCTTTAGCCCGGTATTAACAGGCGTTTTTATTTTGTTTGTTTTTGCGCTAATTTGTAACAATATTCCAAAAGGCAGAAAATATCCTATTCAAAATATATTTAAAAAATAACCTTAGCATATATGTTAAGGTTATTTTTTTATGCAATAAATCTAGTTTTATTACATTTATAGTAAATAATCGTAAGATCATGGAAAAAATATCTAAAAAAGATGTGCGCGTAATTGCTGCACAATCGGATTGGAGTTCGCAAAACATAAAACAATTTCTTTCACAAAATATATATCCTAACACAAAACAATGGTTTACTTTTTTTGAAAGGGCAACCTTAGTTTTAGGCGTGGGCCTTTTTGTTATTGGTGTTGTTTTCTTTTTTGCTTACAATTGGGAAAGCTTGCATAAGTTTAGTAAACTGAGTCTTATTTTTAGCTTACTTATTGCCCTTACCATTCCTCAATTTATATCCAAAATTTCAGTAATTGTTAAGCAAATTACATTAACTGCTGCCTGTTTAGTACTTGGCGTTTTATTTGCTGTTTACGGCCAAATTTATCAGACAGGTGCAAACGCTTACGATTTTTTCTTGGCTTGGGCTGTTTTTAGTTTTTTATGGGTTATAACAGCTAACTTTAAACCGCTTTGGCTGCTTTATATATTATTGCTTAATGTAACCTTATTTTTTTATTTTGAACAAACACAAGCACCTACAAGTTATAATTTAGAAAACAACCTTTTTTACTTTATTATACTTAACAGCATTCCTGTTGTTGTAGAATGGTATTTGGCTTTTTCAAGCCAACGCAAACACCCAAGTTATTTAACTTATGTATTCCTAGGTATCAATTTACTTATTGCAACTAATATTCTATCTTTTACTATTGCGGGTGAACATGTTTTAGGTTGGTCAATTTTATTAAGTTTATGGGTACTATTAGATACTGCTTTTAGCTTGTTTTATTATAAAAACATATTTTTTGCTGCTTTATTAGCTGTTAGCACATTAAGCTTATTAATTGCTTTTATTTATGCTTTTGTAGAAATGAATATTGGCATCTTTTTAATTATCACTTTGGTTGTAATCGCTTACATTACTTTATCGGTAGTAGCAATTATGGCTTTACAAAAAAAATGGAAAAATGAACTTAATTAATAAAATTCAGCATATAAATACATTGCAAAGCCAAGCAATACAGTACAATAAGATGGAAGAGGAAAGCCCAAGTTTTATTGTTTACTTTTTAACTTTATTAGGCGGCTGCATTGCCAACATTACCTTTTTGTTTTTTTTATTTTTAGTTACCGAATTTAAAAATAACATAGTGCTTTTACTTGTAGCATTTGCGTTGTTAGGTCTTACATTTTTGGTAAACCAAAAAACAAATTCAAAAATTATTCAAACCTTTTTAACCACAACATTTCTAACCGGGATAAGCTGCTTTTTAAGTTATTTAATTTTAGAAAGCCTAACAGCAGAAACCATATATGTTATATTAATAATTATAAATCTTTTAGCTTTATATTACTTATTAAGCCCTATAATTAAGCTTATATCAGCAATTGGAGTTTTAACCGCATTAACATTGCTAGTTGTTTCTTTTTTTGGTACTACAGCATTTAATTACTTAAACCTTATAGCACTTATAGCATTGGTTTTAGTTTATAAAAAAGAAGTCTTATGGTTTGGTAATGCTACTTGGCAAAAATTTTATACACCTGTTTTGCTAGCCATTCAACTATATTTATTACTAATCTATCAATTACAAAAAATAACAAGTAGTTTTCATATATATGACATAACACAAACAGGGTTATTTACAAAAAATATAATTCCAATTGCATTACTACTTATTTTATATGTTACATTTTTAAAAGGAACTGATTTAAAACATTATAAACATCCCATACAATTTGCTTTATATTTACTAACTGCACTGTTATTTGGCATATTAATATATTATGAACCGTATTTGCTTTATGGTTTATTGTATATCATTTTAGCATATAAATTTAAAGATGATATGTTCTTTATAACATCTTGCTTATATTTTATTCTATTTTTAGGATTTATGTATTACGATTTACAAACAACTTTATTAAACAAATCGTTACTATTAATGGGCAGTGGCCTTGTTTTTTTGTTGCAATATGTATTAATTAAACTTCTTCGAAAAAATGAAAAAAATTAAATTATTTTTAATTACAATAAATCTCGTTTTAGTTGGAGGTTATTTTTTGAATTCTGTAAAACTAAAAGAACAAACTCTAAGCCAAGGAAAATTATTATTACTTCAATTAGCGCCTGTAGATCCTCGTTCGTTAATGCAAGGCGATTATATGGTATTGAACTATGCTGTAAACAATGAACTTCCAGATAATATACCATCAAAAGGTTATGTCATTTTCGAAAAAGATAGTACGGCAAACTACAAACCCATTTTATTTACAGAACAATTTCAACAAATACCAAATCATCAAATTATTCTAAAATACACGCATCAGCCTAATGATTGGAATAATGGAAGAATAAAATTAGGGGCAGAAAGTTATTTTTTTGAAGAAGGCCAAGCTGATAAATTTGCTGAAGCAGTTTTTGGAGGTTTAAAAGTGGATGAAAAAGGGAATTCAATTTTAGTTGGTTTATATGATAAAAACAAAATACAAATCGAATAAACAAATAAATATTTATAAAAAAACAACTACAATTAATTTATTAAAAACTAAGAATCAAACAATTAAAAAAAAGATGTTTTTTTTTAGCTTAATAGGTTTGTAAAAACAAAAAAACCTTATATATTTGCACTCGCAATACCAAAGTAATAAACACATTTTTTACAACAGTTTTGTTAGTACTTCTGCTTGAGTGGTGGAATTGGTAGACACGCTGGACTTAAAATCCAGTGAGCAGTAATGCTCGTGCGGGTTCAAGTCCCGCCTTGAGTACTAAGATTAAAATGTTCTTATTTTAATGTAAACGCGAAAATAGCTCAGTTGGTAGAGCGCAACCTTGCCAAGGTTGAGGTCGCGGGTTCGAACCCCGTTTTTCGCTCCAATAATTAACGCTTGAGTGGTGGAATTGGTAGACACGCTGGACTTAAAATCCAGTGAGCAGTAATGCTCGTGCGGGTTCAAGTCCCGCCTTGAGTACTATTTTTATAGTAAAAATCACGTTAATTAACCTTTTGCTTGAGTGGTGGAATTGGTAGACACGCTGGACTTAAAATCCAGTGAGCAGTAATGCTCGTGCGGGTTCAAGTCCCGCCTTGAGTACAAAATTAAATAATGATTTGCGAAAATAGCTCAGTTGGTAGAGCGCAACCTTGCCAAGGTTGAGGTCGCGGGTTCGAACCCCGTTTTTCGCTCCAAACTTCGCTTGAGTGGTGGAATTGGTAGACACGCTGGACTTAAAATCCAGTGAGCAGTAATGCTCGTGCGGGTTCAAGTCCCGCCTTGAGTACAAAAGCCTTAAATGTAACAATTTAAGGCTTTTTTCGTTGAACTGCACAAATACACGATGAACGTCACCATGTTAATTTTTTACTAAATTTTTAAAATTGTTACTTTGTATAAACACAAAAATATAGTAAAAAATGAGGATGATTTATTGCAGTATCATTGTTGCCCTAACAATGAATACTTTAAAAGCCCAACAATCGTCGAACCTTGAGGTTATAAATCTAGAAGAAAAAACGATAATCGCAAATTTCGATTATTCGGTTTTACCTACTACAATAAATACAGACAAAAGTAACATAGCAGTTACCTCATTTAAAGACAAATTTGTTGTGGCTTCGTACAAAAGCTACGCGTGCTAAAGTTAGAACCAACAAAATAACAAAAGAAAAAATTCCGAATATTTTATGCACCGAGGTTTCTACCGATTATGATCTTAAATATCCTACTTTATTTTCGTACATTTTACGTTCGGATTTAAACGAAGGAGTAATTACATTCAACAAAGAAAATAACGTTGCCTATTTATCAAGAAAAAAAGATTTAGCTTCAGAAGATTTTTTTCTGTACAAAACTGAATTAATTGATGAAATAAAAGGAATTTGGTCTGACCCAGAAGAAGTTTTAATTGATAATAAAAGTATTGCTTTAAGCACACCGAGATTAAGCCAAGACAACAAAAAGTTATATTTTGCTGCAGAATTACCAGGCGGTTATGGCGGCTACGATTTGTATATTGCAGATATAAATGAAGACAAATCAATAGGTAATGTAAAAAACTTAGGACCAGAAATTAATACACAGTACAATGAAATTTCTGTTGTTGAAGAAGGGCAGTTTATTTACTTTTCATCAGATATGCCAGGAGGTTTTGGAGGTTACGATATATACAGAGCTTCACAACGAGGCGATAGCTACAAGTACAAAATTAATATTGGTAAAAAAATTAACACACCAAACAACGAGATTAATTTAGTACCAATAACAAAATCTGAAGGTTACTTTACATCAAACAAAAATACAGGCGAAATTTTTGACGTATTTAGATACAACATTAATTTTAATGATGTAATGGTTGAAACAAAATTTGTTGACAAAAAAAGCGAAAGCATTGGCAACTTACCTGTTCAGATTATTAATGAAGATGGAGAAGTTTTATTTGAAGGAAATACAGACGAAAACGGAATGGTAAGCATTAGCTTATTACCTTTTACAGAAATTAATTATGATTTTGATTCTGATAAGTATTTTTCTAATGAAAGATTATTTTATACAATAAAAGACGATAATCCTAAGCATTATAAAACCATTGAGCTAGACCAGTACCAATTAGAGCCAGCTGCAGAAAAACTTGACTTTATTAAGATTGCTGCTGACAACACGGTATATTTTGCTTTTGATAAGTTTAGCGTGAAACCAAACGAAATACAAAACGTACTAAACATTGCTAATTTATTAAAAGAATATCCTGATATGGATGTTGTAATTTCTGGATATGCCGATGCCGCAGGTCCACATTCATACAACTACAAGCTTACTGAAAGAAGGATTAATGCTGTAATCACAATTTTAAAACAAAACGGAATTGAAGAGCGCAGAATTATAAAAGATCCGAAAGGAAATGCAACTTTATTTATTCAATGTACTAAATGTACTCGTGAACAAAATGCATTAAACCGAAGTGTAAGGTTTAAAGTTGAAGATAATAAATAAGTAAAATAACATATTAATTAAAAAAAGATACTGAGCATTCAGTATCTTTTTTTATGGCATATTTTTTAAGTAACTTTACTAGTTAATATTTATGAAATGGGGACTTTTGCAATTAGTTTAAAAGATAATGGATCGTATAAATTTACCTACAACAACCGACGTGGAAAAACGGTGGTAACCAGCATACCACAAGAAAGCATAGAAGCATGCCAAAACACAATTGACATACTAAAAGCAGAATTACCTCAACTAAATTTCACGAAGTTTAAAACCGCAGCTGGAAAGTTTTATTTTAAAATCAGTTTGCGAGATGAAACATTATGTACTAGCAGAAAATTTACAACCGTTTTACGAGTTGAAAAAGCAATTTCGGAGATTAAAACCTATATGACAGAAGCCGAAGTTTTAGATTTTACTACCTATGTATTTCCAGAGATAAATTTTGATTCTGACGACGAAGATGAAGAATAAAAAAAGACCGCTTATAGCGGTCTTTTTTATTTATTGATTAGATATTTCTAAACTATTTAAAAGGTTTGCGCTTAACGCATGTTCTGCATATGCTTTATCTACATGTAAAATTCCTTGATCAGATCCAGGAATATCAAACATAGCATCAGTTAAAATAGCTTCGCAAAGCGAGCGTAAACCACGTGCTCCTAGTTTATATTCTAAAGCTTTATCTACAATATAATCTAAAGCTTCATCATCAATGGTGAATGTGACATCATCCATAGCAAAAAGTTTAGCATATTGTTTAATTAAGGCATTTTTAGGCTCTGTTAAAATAGATCGTAACGTTTCACGATCTAACGGATCCATATGTGTTAAAACAGGTAAACGCCCAATAATTTCTGGAATTAAACCAAAATCTTTAACATCTTTTGGTGTGATATATTGCAGTAAATTATCCTTATCAATATTGTCTGATTGCACAGATGATCCGTAACCCACAGATTGACGATTTAAACGTTTGGATATTACACGATCAATACCATCAAAAGCTCCACCGGCAATAAACAAAATATCTTTTGTATTTACCTCAACAAATTTTTGATCTGGGTGTTTACGCCCACCTTTTGGTGGCACATTAACTACGGTACCTTCAAGCAGTTTTAATAAAGCTTGTTGTACGCCTTCTCCAGAAACATCACGCGTGATGGATGGATTATCGCTTTTACGTGCAATTTTATCAACTTCATCAATAAAAACAATACCACGCTCAGCTTTAGCTACATCGTAATCAGCAGCTTGTAATAATCGGGTTAGAATGCTTTCAACATCTTCACCCACATATCCTGCTTCGGTTAAAACAGTTGCATCAACAATTGCTAAAGGCACATTAAGCATTTTAGCAATGGTTTTAGCAACTAATGTTTTACCTGTTCCGGTTTGTCCGACTAATAAAATGTTTGATTTTTCGATATCAATATCGTCATCACCAATAACTTGCATTAAACGTTTGTAATGGTTATATACGGCTACTGATAATGTTTTTTTAGTTTTATCTTGACCAATTACGTATTGATCTAAAAAGCTTTTAATTTCTTTTGGTTTGTATAAAACTAATTCGTTTGTTAAATCTGAATGTTCGGTTTGCTTTAGTTCTTCTAACACAATTCCGTGAGCTTGTTCGATACAACGGTCGCAAATGTGCGAATTAATTCCGGCGATTAACAAGTTGGTTTCGGGTTTGCGACGTCCACAAAAAGAACATTCTAGTATTTCTTTTGCCATTAATTTTTGTTATTATTTAGCACGTACTAAAACCTCATCAATCATACCGTATTCTTTAGCTTCTGCAGCTTTCATCCAGTAATCACGTTCAGAATCTTTGTACACTTTTTCGAAAGGTTGTTTTGAGTGTTGAGAAATAATTTGATATAACTCATCTTTTAGCTTCAACATTTCTTTTAAATTAATTTCCATATCTGTTGCAACACCTTGCGCACCACCAGAAGGTTGGTGAATCATTACGCGAGAATGTGGCAAAGCAGAACGTTTACCATCTGCTCCGGCACATAATAACACAGCGCCCATAGAAGCTGCCATACCGGTACAAATTGTTGCCACGTCTGGTTTTACAAATTGCATGGTATCGTAAATACCTAAACCTGCATATACGCTACCGCCTGGTGAATTAATATAAATTGAAATATCTTTAGATGCATCAACACTTTCTAAAAAAAGTAATTGCGCTTGGATAATGTTTGCTACATAATCATCTACTCCGGTACCTAAAAATATAATACGATCCATCATTAATCTAGAAAACACGTCCATTGAAGCTACGTTTAATTGGCGTTCTTCAATAATATATGGTGTCATACTACCAACAATTTTATCGTAATACAGGCTATTTACCCCATGGTGCTTTGTAGCGTAATTTTTAAATTCTTTACCGTAATCCATATTTTTTAGTTTTCCTTAACTTTAATAATAAAAGAGCGTCAAACAATAAGGTTGACGCTCAAATATAACTATTTTTTGATAAAGATATTATTTATAAATCTTTAAAATTATGCTTCTCCGTACATTACTTTAACGAATTCGTCAAAAGTAACATCTTTAGAAGTTGCTTTAACTTTATCTTTAAATAAGTTTACGATTTTTTCGCTCATTATTTGGTCTGATAAACGTTTAGCTTCTTCTTGGTTTGATAATACACGGTTTACAATGTTTTCAACATCTGCATCAGATGGATCTGTTTGTCCAAATTGAGCCATTTGTTGTTTAATTACTGTAGCTGCGTATGTTTTAATTTCTTCAAAAGTTAATTGTAAGTTATTTTCTGTTACAACTTTACCTTCAATTAATTGGTAACGTAAACCTTTTTCAGATTTTGCAAACTCTTCTTCAGCTTGATCTGCAGTTAATGGTGTTTCACCTACGGTTTGGATCCATTTTTTTAAGAACTCAGCTGGTAATTCAAATTTAGTATTTTCTAATAACGATTCTGTTACGTCGTTTAAAAATTTTTGATCTGCTTGTTGTTCGAATTGTTTTAAAGCATCTTCTTTAATTTTTTCTTTTAATTCTTCAACAGAATTAACAACACCAGCACCAAATAATTTGTCAAATAATTCTTGGTTTAACTCAGCTTTTGTATTTGTAGTAATTCCTTCAATAGTGAATTGAACTTCCACATCTAAACCATGAACTGCTTCGTGATCTAAACCTAAGTATTCCATTAATTTATGCTCATCGTCAAATAAACCTTTTGTGTTTACTGTAACAACGTCACCAACTTTTTTACCAATGAATTTTTTGATATCAGTTTTACGTTTAAATGTATCAACCGTAATTGAAGTTGTGTGGTTAATACCCGCTTCTTCGTTTACGAATGTACCTTTTAAATCATCACCATCTTCAACTTTTTCTTTAGTTACAAGAGCTCCAAATTGTTTTTGGATTCTTTCTAACTGCTCTTCTAACATTTCGTCAGAAACAGTGATGTTGTATCTTGTAACGTTTGCTTTAGATAAATCTACAGAAAATTCTGGAGCTAAACCTAATTCAAATTCAAAAGTAAATGCATCTGCATCAAAGTCAAATTCTTTAGTTTCTTTAGGAATTGGATTTCCTAAAATTTCAATTTTTTCTTCAACTAAATATTGGTTTAAACGCTCTTGTAATAATTTATTAACCTCGTCTAAAACTACAGCTTTACCGTATTGTTTTTTAATTAACGACATTGGTACTGCACCTTTTCTAAACCCAGGAATAGAAGCCGTTTTACGGTAATCACCTAATATTTTTTCTACTTTTGATGCGTAGTCTTCTTTAGCTACCTCAATAGTAACCACTGCATTTAATGCATCAACGTTGGTTTTTGTAATATTCATTATTATTTATTTTAATACTAAAATTGGCTTGCAAAAATAAAAAATATTTAATTGCGAAACAAAATTTTAATACATTGTATTTCAATAATCTATTAACTTGTTAATTATTGCTGGTTGCTTACAAATATGGAATCTATAATTCCTTTTGCAAAAGACAATACAATTGAAAATAATAACGCGTACCAAAAGCCTGAAACTTGAAATCCGTTTATTAGTTTTCCGGCTAAAATTACAATCACTGCATTTATCACAAATAAAAACAATCCAAAAGTTACTACGGTTATAGGAAAGGTAAAAAATACCAAAACAGGTTTGATAAAGGTATTTAATAAGGCTAAAATAATAGCTACGCCTAAAGCTGACCACCAACTTGTTACTTGAATTCCGGGTAAAAAATTAGCTAATAATAAAATAATTAATGAGGTAATAATAAAATCTAATACTAATGCCATAATTCAATTTTTTATAGTTAATTACTTAAAATTACAGTTTTATTATGAAAAAAAAAGTTTTACCTGCAGGTAAAACTTTTTTTTTATTATTTATTACGAATTAGTTAGTTGGCAAAATAGTTGCACCAGGGAATGTATTTGGCACATATTCTGGCAATTTAGCTCCATAATGTTTTTCAATTACTTTCATAACTTCATTAGCAACAAATGCATAACCACGTGCGTTTGGATGTACCCCATCTAAAGAGAAAAGTACGATACCAACCGTTGCAGTAGAAAAATAGTTTGCATTGTATTTAATACCGCTGTAAACAATTCCGTTTGTAGATAATTGTTGCATAATAGCATTCATATCAGCTACCGGAATATCTTTTGCACCTGCAATTTGACGAATGGTTTGATTAAATGATGTAGTTGCCGTTGTAATATTAGCTTGTTCATCTGGCGTTAACACAAACTGATCTGTTAAAGGCACTGTTACACCAAATGCGTTAAATGGCGCTGGTAAAGAACCTTGCTCAGTTCCAATAACCGAACTTGCTGTTAAAACTAATAAATCTGATGCTGTTGCATGACGTGCCTTACCTAATAAGGTTCCTAACTGAGGAGCTAAAGCAGCATAAGGCGTTTGACTTATTACCGCTGTAATTACCGCGCTCATATCTGGTAATGTTTCGTCAACAATTAAAACAGGATTTCCTGCTGCTGTACTAAAAGTAGTAAAACGTTTTGCTTGTTGCGCCGATTCTAAACCTTGGTTTAACCCAACAAATAATGCATTTAATGTATTAATTGTAGCTTCTCCTACTTCAGGGTTACCTTGTCCTAATGCCGTTGCTGTTAACGGGTTAAAAGGAACCGTTGTAAAATAAGGAATTGATGTTACATTTGGAATTGTTGCTACAACACCTTTTGCTCCGTTAGCTGTTAAAGCATCCATAATTGCTGCATAAGCTCCTGCAAAAACAGTTGTACTCGTAATATCATTAGCTCCCCAAGTTGTAGGATCTGTTTCTGCAGCAGAACGAACAACTCCTGCCCCTCCAGATAAGGCGTAAGACAATACGTCGTTACTACCAATCCAATTGGTAAAAAAAGTTGGGTTTAATGAAACTGCATCAGCTAAAACCGTTGTATTAGGCGTAGTTGCCATTCTAACAAAATACGGGTTTGCTGCAGCTGGCAAACCTGCTGGATTACCATAGCCCGGTGCTACTAAATGAAAAGATTTTGCTCCTGGAACCCCCATATTATTAAACGCTTTAGCTTGGGGCGCTAAAGTTACTGTTGGAGTTGCATTAATAACCTGCGGCCCACCAGCTTTTAAGTTAATAATCATTTTTGGAGATTGAATAACATTTCCGTTAGCAATAATCCCCCCAACATTATTTACGTCATCAGCATAAGAAGGTTGCGTAAATTCGCCACCACCAACTAAAGCAAATTGTTTTGCTAATAAATTAGGAAAAGAATATGATTGCCCGGTACGGTACATTGCTCCATCCATATAACCAGAAGTTAACGAGTTACCAACAGCAACATATCGGCTAAAATCTGCCGTTCCGGCAGAATAGGATGCATTTGATAATTCATCTTTAAATTCTGGCTCACAAGATATAACACCTGTTGCAAGAGCTAAAGAGAATAATATATATTTTGTAGATTTCATATGTTTCGTTTCAAGAATTAATTAATTCAATTAAATTTTATAGCTTAACCCAATACCTGGAGAAAATGCTGAGTTTTTGTATGTACCTCCAAATGTAGAACGTTGTCCTCCACTTACAGGTTCTGGATGATAATCATACGATGCATTAATTTGACTAAATCTTAAGTATAAAAAGGAAGCATCAATAGATAATTTTGAGTTGATGTTGTAAGACAATCCACCTGTAAATGCATACGAATCGTTACGTGGCGTTTCTGGCGCAAAATAACCAGCTTGTACCGGAGATTCATCATAATACCAACCAGCTCTTACCGTCCATTCAGGGTTTACTACATATTGAGCACCTAAACGGTATGTGTTTACGTTTTTGTAGTTACGTGGGTTTACGTTTGGATTACTTGGGTTTACTGGCGCTCCTGGCATTTCTGTAAAATCTACTGTTAAGTTATCATAAGCAGCCCATTGTGTTCTGTTATAATCAAAAGCTAGTAATAATTTTTCGGTAACTTGGTACGATAAACCAACCGTAATTTCGGCAGGTAAAGGTAAAGACGCATCAAACTTAGTTGTTCCGTTTTTGTATCCCAAACCACCCATAAATGCAGGAATGTTGGTAAATTCAGCTTTTCCATCTTTCGCTTTCATTACAATTTCAGAACGGTAGTTAAAACCAAGTCTTAATTTATCAGTCGGGTTTAACATAAAACCAACATTATACCCCCATTGTACAATTCCATCACCTTTAATGTCAACATTTGGATGGTTTCCGTTTTCGTCTAATACGCCATCACCACGGAATAAGTTTTTATTAAAGTTTACACCACCAACGGCCATAATTGGTCCACCACCGATTGAGAAATAATCTGATAATTTAATTGCAATGGTTGGTTGAATAAAAATAGCTTGTAATGAGATTTTATTTACTAAATGCGATCCAGCCCAGTTTTGATCCCATTTTACTGTACTTCCGTACGGAGAATAAACACCTAAAGCAGCTGTAAACCATTCGTTAACACGATAAGATGCGTAAGCGGAAAAAGGTGTTCCTTTGTTCTTAGATTCGTAAGCTAAATTATTTTCTACGCTTTGAAATTTGGTATGACTTACCAAGTAATTTCCTCCAACAGAGGCGTTAAATTTCCCTTCTAAAAAAGACAAACCTGCAGGGTTAAAAAAAGTAGATTCTGCGCTACTAACCACAGCTACCCCTGTATGCCCCATACCAAGTTGCTTTTGTCCTTGCATCGAAATACGATACCCGCCAGCAAAAACACTCGAAGTTGTTAAGACAGCAACTGTTAACGACATTAATTTTCTCATAATTAATTTTGTTTTTTTTATTATTTATTTTGCTAAATCAAATATAAAACTAATTACCAATTTAGCAATTTTTTTTACTAAAATATTATGTATGCATAATATTTTTATTGTTTTTCGGGGTTAAATATAATATTATATTTTTTTTTCAATCAAAGGCATATTTTAATTTAAATGAACAAATCAGTTAATTTAACAAATTATAAACAAAAAAAATCTCCCTAAAAAGGGAGATTTTATAGTATTATAAGTAAAGTGTTATTTTTTTAGAAAATCGGTTACTAAGTCAAAAAACTGCGTGGGGTTTTCGGCATGTACCCAATGTCCAGCATTTGCTATGGTTGCGATTTTAGCTTGTGGAAAATGCTCGTGAATGCTATCTAAATCAGAATCAAGAATATAATCAGATTTTTCACCTCTTAAAAACAAAGTTGGTCCATCAAAAACCAAATCAGCAGGAACTGCTTCGCCAATAACTTCAGGATCTTTGTTAAATACGGGTAAATTAAACCTAAAACCCAATTGTCCGGGTTCTACCCAATATAAATTTTTCAATAAAAATTGCTTGGTTCCTGGTTCTGAAATATACGTTGAAACAACCTCGTCAACTTCTGCGGGATGGTTTAGTTGAAAAATCAACGGCATTTAATGCTTGTAAAATGGTTTGATGATGTGGTGCATAATATTTTGGTGCAATATCGGCAACAATTAACTTTTCAATTAACTCAGGTTGTATCGCAGCTAAAAACATAACCAACTTACCGCCCATAGAATGCCCTAAAAAATGTGCTTTAGTAATGTTATGATGCGCACAATACGCAACAACATCTTGAGCCATTACTTGGTAGTTAAATACATCAGAATGAAAACTTTTACCGTGGTTACGAACATCTAAAGCATGAACCTGAAAACCTTCGGCAGCAAATTTAGTAGATAACGATTTCCAGTTATCACTCATCCCCATATAACCGTGAATGATAATAAACGGAAATCCGGCTCCTTCTATTTTTGAATTAAGCAGCATTATTTTAATTTTTGATTGTACATATTCACCACGTTTTCTATTCCTAAATAAATAGATTCTGAAATTAAGGCATGCCCGATTGAAACTTCTAACAAGCCCGGAATATTTTGTTTGAAAAATTGAATATTATCTAAAGATAAATCGTGCCCTGCATTTACCCCTAAGTTTAGGTTGTTTGCTAATGTTGCAGCAGCTACGTAGGGCTCAATAGCTTTTAAATTTCCTAATCCGTATTGGGTAGCAAATTCTTCGGTGTACAATTCAATACGATCTGCACCTGTTTCTTTTGCTCCTTCAATCATTTCTAAAACAGGATCTACAAATATCGAAGTACGAATGCTGTTTCTAGAAAATTCTTGGTTTACCTCGCGTAAAAATTCTTTATGTTTTATGGTATTCCATCCGCGTTAGATGTTAAAGCATCGTCTGCATCGGGCACTAAAGTTACTTGTGTTGGTTTAAGTTCAATAACCATATCAATAAACTTAGCAATAGGATTTCCTTCAATATTATATTCGGTATAAACCACATTTTTTAAATCGTACGCATCTTGGTAACGAATGTGTCGTTCGTCCGGACGCGGATGAATTGTTATGCCTTGTGCCCCAAAATTTTGTACATCTTGAGCAACTTTTAATAAATTTGGAACATTCCCTCCTCTGGAGTTACGTAAGGTTGCAATTTTATTTATATTTACAGATAATTTTGTCATAGCTTAATGTGTTTTTACAAAAATACAAACTAATTATGAAGTTAATCTGCTTGGGGTTAATAATTTTAATCTTTTAAATAAAGGTGCACGTAGTATGGAAGGAATTCAGGAATATCTAGTAAACGACATACAACCTTTGTCTGGTTCAGATACAACACAAAAGGTTTTAAAAATTGCACAAAAGCACAAATGCAACCACATTCCTATGGTACATAACGGCGTGTTTATGGGCTGTTTAAACGTAGAAGATGTCGAAAATGCAAGCACAAAAGATTCACTTACTGACTTTATTTATAACTTAGAAAAGTTTTTTGTTTTAAACACCGATTCTTGGTTTGAAGTTTTACAAGTTTTTACAAAAAACCAAACCAATTTGGTTCCTGTTCTTAATCAAAACAACCAATATATTGGTTATTATGAGTTAGACGATTGTATTAAATTTTTGGCTGCATCACCTTTTTTTACTGAAGATGGCGGAACGCTTGTAATTGAAAAAGAAATTCATGCATATAGCTTTAGTGAAATTGCACAAATTATAGAAAGCAACAACGGCAAACTTTTAGGTTTGTTTATTAGCCAGTTTACCGATGATGTTGTTCAAATCACATTAAAAACAAGCATTTTAGATTTAAACGGTTTACTACAAACGTTTAGAAGATATGCCTACAACATTGTTAGCGAAAACCAAGACGACAATTACATGAATCGTTTAAAAAAACATTCGGATTACTTAGATAAATATTTAAACATATAATATGAAATTTGCTATTTACGGCCAAGCTTATAAATCAGTAACGGCAAACATAATTAACCGCTTGTTGGTTGAGTTTCGCAAAATTGGCGCTATTGCTATTTTTGAAGCCGACTATTACAACATTTTGTTAGAAAACCATATTATTGAAGATAGCTTTGAAACTTTTAACGATTACAGCAATTTACCCGACGATGTGATTTTTTTTATTAGTATTGGTGGCGATGGTACCATGCTACGTGCTGCAAATTTTGTTAAAAGTAAAAACATACCTATTGTAGGAATAAATGCAGGAAGATTAGGTTTTTTAGCCAACATACAACAAGATGCTATTGAACATTTAATTTCTAAACTGATAAACAACGATTTTCAGATCTCAAAACGTACCTTGTTAACGTTGCAAGAAGGTTTTGCTGCGCAGCAATTTAAAATAAACTTTGCCTTAAACGAAATTACGATTTCGAGAAAAAACTCCACATCCATGATTATCATCAAAACTTATATTGATGATGAATATTTGGCAACATATTGGGCAGACGGCATTATTATCTCTACCCCAACAGGTTCAACCGGTTATTCGTTAAGTTGTGGTGGTCCAATTATTACCCCAGATTCAAATTGTTTGGTAATTACCCCAATTGCTCCGCACAACCTAACTACGCGCCCGTTAATTATTAACGACAAAAGCAGAATTAAAATGCAAATTGAAACGCGTGAACCTGAGTTTTTAGTTTCTGTAGATTCAGAAACACAAGCTTTACAAAACGATACCGAAATAAATATTTGCTTGGCATCGCACACGGTAAACATGGTTGTTTTTCCGGGCGTTACATTTTTAAAAACCTTACGTAATAAACTTTTATGGGGTGAAGATGTGCGAAATTAAATTGGCACTCAAATCAAAATCAATCAATTAAAAATTATAATAAGATTTGAATATTATTATATTTGCAAATTATTCTAAACCAAATGAAAAAACTATTTGTATTATTTATACTGCTTACCTTTAGCAACCTACACGCTCAGATTAATGAAATTGGCGTCTTTGCTGGTGGTACAAGCTTTATAGGTGATGTAGGAAAAATGAATTATGTAGGTTTAGACGAACCCGCTGTTGGTTTACTTTACCGCTGGAATCGCAGTACCAGACATGCTTGGCGCGCTTCGTTAACGCACGCTAAAATTGCAGATTTTGATAGTAAAAGTAATATGCCAAGCCGCTTAAAACGCGGATATTCGTTTCATAATACGGTTACAGAATTAGCAGCAGGTTTAGAATTTAATTTTTTTGATTACGATTTACATAGCTTAAACAATCAGTTTACGCCTTATGTTTTTGTTGGTTTAGCTGGTTTTTCTTATCATGAATTGGCTATTTATTACGGTCAGAACTACCGATTAGAAAAAAACAAATTTAGCATGGCAATCCCAATGGCAGTTGGAGTGAAATCTAAATTTACGCGCAATTTTACAGTTGGTGCAGAAATTGGATTTAGATATACCTTTACCGATAATTTAGACGGTAGCCATCCTAGCAACGAAAAATACCAAAGCTTGCGTTTTGGTAATTTAAATAGTAATGATTGGTATGTATTTACTGGTATTACGTTAACATATACCTTTGGCCAGAACCCTTGTTTCTGCCCTTTTTAAATAGAATGAATACAATACAAGATATAGATAAAAATAACGTTCCGGCACACATTGCTGTGATTATGGACGGAAATGGGCGTTGGGCAAAAAAACAAGGCATGATGCGTGTTTTTGGGCATGAAAATGGAGTTACTTCCGTAAAATCTACCATTGAAGCTGCAGCAAAAATCGGGGTTAAATATTTAACCTTGTATGCTTTTTCTACTGAAAACTGGAACAGACCAAAATTTGAAGTTGATACCTTAATGAGTTTACTTTTTAAATCTTTAAAAAAAGAATTAAAAACTTTAAACGATAACAACATTAAATTAAACGTAATCGGCTCTATTGACAACCTACCAAATAACGTAAAAAAAGAACTTGAATTTGTAATTGAACAAACCAAAAACAACACGCATATGACTGTAACCTTGGCATTAAGCTACGGTTCTCGAAATGAAATTGTTGAAATGGTAAAAAAAATTAGTTCAAGTGTTAAAAATAATATAATTTTAGAAACTGATATTGACGAATCAATTATAAATAAGCATCTTTATACATCAGATTTACCTGACGTAGATTTGTTAATTAGAACCAGCGGCGAATGCCGTATTAGTAATTTTATGCTGTGGCAAATTGCTTATGCAGAACTTTACTTTACAGAAGTGCTATGGCCTGATTTTACAGAAACGCATTTTTATAACGCTATTTTAAGTTATCAGAACAGAGAGCGTAGATTCGGAAAAACAAGTGAACAAATTAAATAACCAAGAATGTTTCAAAAAGCTATAAAGCAGTTCATAATAACATCAATTCTGTTAGGTACTGTACAATCGGCAACAGCTCAAGATCAGAATGAGTACGTTGCAGGACAAAAATACATATTGGCCGATATTGATGTTACGGGTAAATTAAACTTTAATAAAGAAACAGTAGTTACATTTACTGGTTTACATAAAGGACAGCAAATTACCGTTCCAGGAGAAGAAATTAGTAGTGCAATTAAAAAACTTTGGAAACTTGGTCTTTTTAGTGATGTTAATTTCTATATAACTAAAGTACAAAACGACAGCATTTATCTTGAATTAGATATTAACGAATTACCTAAATTAAACGAGGTGAAATTTGTTGGTATTAAAAAAGGAAAAGCAGCTACGTTAACCAAAGATACAGATCTTAAAAAAGGAAAAGTTGTTAACGAAAACTTGCTAACAACATCTAAAAACTACATTACCAACAAATATAAAAACGACGGTTTTTTTAATACCAAAGTTAATATTTCTACGCATCCAGATACCACAGAAAACTCGGTTAACATGACCGTATTAGTTGACCGTGGTAAAAAAGTAAAAATATCTGACATTGTTTTTACGGGTAATGAAAACTTAAAAAACGGAAAGCTTAAAGGTGCTATGAAAAACACCAAAAAGAAATCGCCGTTAAACCCAATGCGTATCTTCAAATCTTCTAAATATGTTCCTGAAAAATATAAAGAAGATTTAGTTGCTATTATTGATACTTACAAAGAAAACGGTTATCGTGACGCTCGTATTACTGAAGAAAACGTAACCTACAATCCAGAGAAAAAACACTGTAAAAGTTGATATTGCCTTAGAAGAAGGTAGAAGATATTACTTTGGAGATATTCGTTTTGTTGGAAACACTGTTTATACAGAAGATCAGTTAAAACGTGTTTTAAGTATTGAAAAAGGAGATACATACAACGGTAAATTATTACAAGAACGTATTTTAAATAAGAAAAACCCAGATGCAAATGATATTACCAATTTATATCAAAACAACGGGTACTTATTTTCTAACGTAAATGCTGTTGAAACAAGAACGCATAACGATACCATAGATTTTGACATTCGTATTATAGAAGGTCCATTAGCTTACATTAATTCGGTTAATGTAATTGGTAACGACAAAACCAATGACCACGTAATTTACCGTGAATTACGTACGCGTCCTGGAGATAAATGGAGTAAAGAAAATGTAATTAGAACCATTCGTGAATTGGGGCAATTAGGATTCTTTGATCCAGAAGCTTTACAGCCAGATATTAAACCAAACCAAGCTGATGGAACGGTTGATATTGAATACAAAGTTGTAGAAAAAGGTGCCAGCCAAGTAGAATTACAAGGGGGTTATGGAGGAGGAAGTTTTATTGGTACTTTAGGGTTATCATTTAACAACTTCTCGGTTAGAAACATGTTCAACAAAAAAGCGTACAAACCATTACCAATGGGTGACGGACAGCGTATGGCATTACGTGCTCAGTTTTCTAAATACTACCAAACCTACAGCTTGTCATTTACAGAACCTTGGTTAGGGGGTAAAAAACCTTTAGCATTTAGTGCATCGATTTCTCACTCTAAACAATTTTTGTATAATTGGTATACATATGATGTAGATAAATCACAAAGCTTTAACATTACATCGATTTCGTTTGGTTTAGCAAAAAGATTATCTGTTCCAGACGATTACTTTGTATTATCACAAGCTGTTTCATATCAGTATTTTGACTTAAATAATTACAATACGGGCTTATTTACTTTTGGTGACGGACAAGCAAATAACTTATCTTATACCATTAGTTTATCTCGTAACAGTAAAGGTTTCAACCCAATTTTCCCAACGTACGGTTCAGAATTCACCGTTTCGGGTAAATTTACACCACCCTATTCTTTGTTTGAAAAAACAAACTATAAAACATTAGGTGATGAAGAAAAATACAAACGCCGCACAGTAGCAAATACAACAACACCAAATGGTAGTTATGTACCAGCTGGCACGTATTTAGATGCAAGCGGAAACCCAGTTGAAGGCAATGATTACAGATTAGCAGCAGTTGATCAAGGTAAAATTGACCAAAAACGTTTTAAAATGTTAGAATACTACAAGCTTAAATTTAAAGGCGATTGGTATACATCATTAACAAAAATTGGCGATCAACCGTTAGTTTTACGTTCGTTAGCTGAATTCGGGTTTTTAGGTGCTTACAACAGTGCACGTGGAATTGTTCCTTTTGAGCGTTTTTATTTAGGTGGAGATGGATTAGCTAACTTTACGATGGACGGACGTGAAATTGTTCAGTTACGTGGGTACGAAAACTACGCCTTAACACCAGTAAATCAAAACGGAGAACAAATTGGAGGTACTATATACAATAAATTCACGTTAGAATTACGTTATCCAATTACCTTAAAACAATCTGCATCTATTTATGCCTTAGCATTTGCAGAAGCTGGTACATCATACGCAAGTTTTAAAGACTACAATCCGTTTAACTTAAAACGTTCAACAGGTTTAGGATTACGCGTATTTATGCCAATGTTTGGATTATTAGGAATTGATTTTGCTTACGGGTTTGATGAAGCGCCGGGTAGAACACAACCTAGTGGATGGCAAACGCACTTTATTATTGGACAACAATTCTAAAGTTTGGCACGATACTTGAATTCTTAATAACGAAACAAACCATGAAGAAACTTTTTTTACTGGCATGTATAATGAGCTTCTCATTAGCTCAAGCACAAATTGCTACCAAAGTAGGATATATAGATATGGACTATATATTAGAAAAACTACCAAAATATGGTGAAGCAAAAAGTAAGTTAGAAGAAAAAGCCAATGGTTGGAAACAAGAAGTTGAGCTTAAAAAAACCGAACTAGAAAAACTTAAAAAAAGTTTAGAAATAGAACGCATCATTTTAACTAAAGAATTAATTGATGAACGTGAAGAAGAAATTTTAAATTTTGAAAAAGAATTATTAGAATTTCAAGATAAAAGATTCGGACCAAGAGGCGATTTAGTTATTCAGAAAACAACAATCATTAAACCAATCCAAGATCAGATTTTTAATATTGTTCAAGACATTTCTGAAAAAAGAAAATACGATCTAATCTTTGACAAATCATCCGATTTATCAATTATTTTCGCATCGGGCCGTTTTGATATAAGTGATATGGTTTTACGCGAGCTGTTAAGAGCCGAGAAAAAAGAAACCTTAACCCAAAAGCAACTTAAAGAGCAGGAAGCACAAGATAAGTTAATTGATGATCGTCGTGAAGATCCAAGAATTGGTGAGCGCGAAAAGGCACAAGAAGAACGTCAGCAACAAATTTTAAATACGCGTGAAGAAAGACAACGCGTTTTAGAAGAAAGAAAGGCAGAAGCAATTAAAAAACGTCAAGAACTTCAGCAAGCAAAACAACAAGCTATTGAAGAAAGAAAAGCTGAAGCTGAAAGACGCAAAACAGAATTGCAAGCTAGAAAACAAGGTGCCACCGAAACTAAAGAAGCAGTAACCGAAACAAAAGCTGTTAAAGCAGAAAATAAACAAGAAAATACGCCAACTAAAAACAAGGTTGAAACGCAAGCCGAAGCACCGAAAAACAATACGCAAAGTGCAGAGCAAAACAGATTAGACCAAATTGAGGCGCGTAAAAAAGCTTTAGAAGAACGCCGAGAAGAAGCCAACAGAAAAAAAATAGAACAGCAAGAAGCTAGACAAAAAATAATTGACGACAGAAAAGCAGAAGCCGAAAAAAGACGTCAGGAAATAGAAAACAGAAAAAATAATAATTAAGAATTTAAATAACTATAATACAATGAAAACAATTAAAACCTTATTTATTGCAGCTGTAATGTTTTTAGGTGCAAACCAAGCGATGCAAGCTCAGTCTAAAATTGCTCATATTAACGTTCAGGAATTGGTTACTAACCTACCTGATATGAAAAATGCTGAGGCACAAATTAGAAAAATTGCTGAAAACTATGATAAAGAGTACACCACTATGGCTACTGAATATCAAACAAAAATGGGCAAATACGAATCTGAAGCAAAAAATGTAACAGATGCAGTTAACGAATCTCGTATGAGAGAAATGGAAGAAATGGGTCAACGTATCCAAGCTTTCCAAGCTGATGCTCAAAAACAATTACAACAAAAACAACAAGATTTATTAAAACCAGTTTTAGAAAAAGCACAAGCTGCAATTGCTAAAGTTGGTAAAGCAAAAGGATTTCAATACGTTTTAGATTCTTCAATCGGAGCTGGAGTTCTTTATGCTGACGGAAACGACATCTTAGCTGATGTTAAAAAAGAATTAGGCGTAAAATAATTTTTTATACAAAAACAAATTAAGCTACTTTATTAATAAAGTAGCTTTTTTTATATTTGTAATAATGAGTACAGAAAACACAATTGGTATTTTTGATTCGGGCATTGGTGGCACTTCAATATGGAAAGAAATTAATCATTTACTTCCGTATGAAAATACTATTTATTTAGCCGATACAAAAAATGCTCCTTACGGAACAAAATCAAAAGATGAAATAATAGCATACAGCATTAAAAACACAGAGTTTTTATTGAATAAAAATGCAAAACTAGTTGTAGTTGCTTGCAACACGGCAACCTTAAATGCTGTAGCTGTTTTACGCGAAAAATTTGATGTGCCGTTTATTGGTTTAGAACCTGCAATAAAACCGGCAGCTTTACAATCGCAAACCAAAAACATTGGTGTTTTAGCCACGCAAGCTTCTATACAAAGTGAAAACTTTAAAAATGCAGTTCTAAACTTTCCAGATGTAAATATTATACCACAGATTGGTTACAACTTGGTTCAGTTAATAGAACAAGGACATATTGATAGCCCAGAAATGGATCAGCTATTACAACAATACGTGCAACCAATGGTTGAAAAAAACATTGATTATTTAGTTTTAGGTTGTACCCATTATCCGTATTTGTTTGATAAAATAAAAGCGATTGTACCTCCAACAGTACAAATTATAGATTCTGGCGAAGCAGTTGCCAAACAAACCAAACACATTTTAGAAAGTAATAAAGCCTTAAACCTTTCTAATAAAATGGGACAAAACTTGTTTTACACCAACGGCAATGCTACAGTATTAAAAAGTATTTTAGGCTTTACTACTAATGTATTTGAATCTGATTTTTAGGTTATTCTTTTAACCAGCTAGAATACATTACATAATTTTCTGAAATCCGAGCTATTTCACCAGCAAAAGCAGATTTATCAATATCTTTTACTTTTTTAGCTGGAATACCAGCATAAATACTACCAGGTTCTACCACCGTATTTTGTGTAACAATAGCTCCTGCAGCAATAATAGAATTGCTATGTATTTCACAATTATCCATTACAATAGCTCCCATGCCAATTAAAACGTTATCGTGCACTTTACAACCGTGTACAATAGCTTTATGCCCAATAGAAACGTTATTACCAATTTCTGTAGGATGCTTTAAATAAGTGCAATGAATAATTGCTCCGTCTTGAATATTTACTTTATTTCCTATCTTAATATAATGTACGTCACCACGCACTACAGCGTTAAACCAAACGCTACAATTGTCACCAAAAGTTACATCACCAATAATAGTTGCATTTTCAGCTACATAACAATCTTCAGGAATTACAGGGCTTTTGCCACGAACTTCTTTAATTAAAGCCATATTTATTTTTTTAAATAAAGATACCTAATTTTTAATTTACCCCTGGACAATTACATAAAAAACGTTGGCGTTTACATAAAAAATCAAAACCAATGGTTAGTTGATGAAAACCCGAAGTATCAAAAGCAACATCGCCCATAACATAAGAATAGCTATAACTAATCATAAATTTACCCATATTTACACCAACAAAAGGCGTAATATATTGTAACTTTTGTTCTGCTAATTTACCTGCAGTTAAATATTCGGTTGCATCAAAGCCGTTTCTATAAGATATCCCACCCCAAAGCGTACCGTTTTGTAACGGTTTATAAAGTTTTAAATTTAAATCAAGAGTTTTGCCCTTGGTATGTTCTGTATATTGAAACAAAACCGAAGGTTCGTACCATAATTTTTCACGATCGCCAAACGTATAACCTAAAGCGCCAATAAATTTGCGCATATTAAAGCTTTCATAATCACTATATATTTTACGTTTGGTACCTAAAGCATTTTTAACCACAGCGTGCGAATAAAAATCGCCGTAGAAATAAGAAAAACCAAAATCAACATTAAAATCATTTCCTTTAACTAACATGCTTTGTGAAACGTTTGGATCATGAATAGCTTCAGACGTAAAACGGGTTTGATCTAAGGTTGTCTGATCAAATCCGGCAGAAAGCCCGAAAGAAAACTGATTTAAATCTTCATTACCGTAATTAAATATTAAATGATGCGCAAAGGTAGCTTTGGCTCCGCGTTGGCTATGAAAACCATTTTGGTCATTGTACATAACCAAACCAATTCCGGAATTTGAATCTTCAGCCATTTTAGAATTAAAAGACAATGTTTGCAATTGCGGCGCATTAGGTTGCCCAAACCATTGCTGACGTGCCGTTATGCGTAGCTTAGCACAATTTGCAGCGCCGGCCATTGAAGGAAATAACAAATAATAATTATCTGACAAATAATCTGAGTAAACCGAAATGCCTTCTTGTGCAGGTGAAACCGCAAAAAATAACAAAAAAAGCCCTATTAAAAATCGTTTTACTGCAACCATATATTAAAATCTATGCTAATAAAACGCAGAAAAAGACTATTAATTTTATTTATTAAAAAATAATTTGTAAGATTTTATTTTATAAAACGTTGAGTTCAATAAAAAAATCAATTAAAAAAAAATATAACATCTTTTAACGATTGTATTTCTTAATTTTGTATAAAACTTAATTGATAGCTATGTTTAAAGTAACCATAAAAGAAACCCAAAACCCGACCATTATAAAATTCGAGTTTCCTGATTTTATTACTAGAAGTCAGAACTTTGAGTATAAAAATATTGACGAAACAAAATCATCACCTTTAGCAAAAAAGTTATTCTTTTTACCATTCGTAAAAACCGTTTATATTTCTGCAAACTTTGTTGCGGTAGAACGTTTTTCTATTGTTGAATGGAGCGAAGTTCAGGACGAAGTTGCTAAAATGATTGAAGAATTTATTGAGGCAGGTGGTAAAGTAATTGATATCGACGAATCGTCAATTAAAAAAATTCCGATCGAGGTTTACAGCGAATCTACTCCTAACCCATCGGTACTGAAATTTGGGGTAAATAAAAAATTAACCTCAACTCATGTAGAATGTAAAAATATTGACGAAGCTGCAGTTTCGCCATTAGCAAAAGCATTATTCAACTTCAATTACGTAAAAGAAGTTTTTATTGATGAAAACGTAATTTCTGTAACCAAATATGACGTAGTTGAATGGATGGAAGTTACAACTGAGATTCGTTCTTTCATTAAAAAATTTATTGAAGAAGGTAATATTGTAGTTGATGAAGATGCATTAATAAAAACAGAAGCACACGTACAAAAACAAGATGAGTATTTTGATAATTTAGATGTTACTTCGCAACAAATTATCAACATTTTAGAAGAATATGTTAAACCGGCTGTTCAGTCTGACGGTGGAAATATTGCTTTTAAATCGTACAACGACGAAACTAAAATGGTTCATGTAATTTTACAAGGTGCTTGTAGCGGATGTCCGTCTTCTACCTTTACGTTAAAAAACGGAATCGAAAACATGTTACGCCAAATGTTAAACAACAACGAAATTGTAGTTGAAGCAACAAATGCTTAACAAAAACAAATAACGAAAAAGAAAAGGCTTAGAAAATTCTAAGCCTTTTCTTTTTACAAAATATACCATAAATTGTACACATAAAATTAAAAGTCATGAACCTTTTACATCTCGAAACTAGCCCATATTTATTGCAACACCAAAACAATCCGATTTATTGGAAAGCTTGGAATGCAAAAACCTTAGCGCAAGCCAAACAAGAAAATAAATTACTTTTGGTTTCTGTTGGTTATTCTGCCTGCCATTGGTGCCATGTTATGGAACACGAATGTTTTGAAGATGATGAAGTTGCTCAGGTTATGAATGCGCATTATGTAGCAATAAAGGTAGATCGTGAAGAACGCCCCGATGTAGATGCCATTTATATGAAAGCTTTACAATTAATGACACGTCAAGGCGGTTGGCCCTTAAACGTAGTTTGCTTGCCAGACGGACGACCAATATGGGGAGCAACTTATGTAAACAAATTAGAATGGATAGATACGCTGCAACAACTACAAAATTTGTTTGAAACCAATTACGAGAAAGTTTTAGATTATGCCGAAAAATTACAATTAGGCATTAATCATATCGGCTTGGTAGAAAACAAAGATGTAGCACCAAATAATTTAGATAGCAAACAAATAGAACCTTTACTTAAAAACTGGAAACGCAGTTTTGATTGGGATTATGGCGGACCAGCCAGAGCACCAAAATTTATGATGCCAACCAATTTAAACTTTTTACAAAGTTATGGCAGTTTAAAGCAGGATAATGAATTACTTGACTACGTAGATTTAACATTAACCAAAATGGCTCAGGGCGGCTTATTTGATGTGGTAGAAGGTGGTTTTTCTCGTTACTCGGTAGATATGCGTTGGCACATTCCGCATTTCGAAAAAATGTTGTACGATAACGGACAACTTTTAGAAACTTATGCTAATGCATACAAACGCACCAAAAATGAAAACTATAAAACCGTTTGCGAAAAAAACATAAAGTTTATAGAAACAAATTGGCTGGCTCCAAATGGTTTGGTTTATAGCGCTTATGATGCCGATAGCTTAAATGACCAAAATAAAATGCAAGAAGGTGCATTTTATTTTTGGACAAAAAAAGAACTTAAGCACCTATTAAAAGACGATTTTAATTGGTTTGAATTGCTGTACAACGTAAACGATTTTGGTTTTTGGGAAGATGACTTTTATGTTCTTATTCAATCGCAATCCATCGCTCAAATTGCAGAACAAGTACAAATTCCGCTTGCTGAATTAGAAATTAAAAACAAAGAAGCGCTTAACTTATTAAAGCAACATCGATTGGCTAACCGACAAAAACCAGGTTTAGATGATAAATGTTTAACCTCATGGAATGCTATGTGGGTAATTGGTTTATTAACTTGTTATGAAGCTTTTAAAAACGAAAATTACATAAATCTAGCCAAGCAAACCTTGGATGCCATACTGAACAAGATGTTAAATCCGGATACGGGAATTTTATATCGCAATGCAAAAAACAACAACGTAAACATTTCTGGTTTTTTAGAGGATTACGCGTTTACAACAAAAGCTTTACTAAAAATGTACCAAAATACTTTGCAAGAAAGTTATTTACAAACAGCTAAACAATTTACAGATTATTGTTTGGATCATTTTTACGAACCGCAAATTGGCTTATTTGAGTTTAAAAACAAACAAGACGAAGCTTTAATTGCAAAACATTATGAAATTGAAGATAATGTTGTGCCGTCTGCAAATGCAATTATGGGGCAAAACTTATGGATTTTGCATTTAATTTATCAGCATGATTTTTATAAATCAACAGCAATAAAAATGCTACAACTTGTTATTCCAAGCATAGATTATGCTTCTGCATTTTCAGATTGGTTACAACTTTTACTTTGGGTACAAAACGATGCGGAACATGTTATTTTTACCGGAAAAGATGCTAAAGAACATGTTTTAAACGAACTTGAAAAATGGCAACATTCGGTTGGTATTTGGGGAACAACTACAACAAGCTCCTTACCTATTTTTAGCTTAAAACACGATGCAAATAAAAATCAGAAATTTATTTGTAATAATACTTCATGCCAAGTACATGAAGTTATATAATTTATTTTTTAGGAGAAGTTGTTAAAACAAAATCTTTTAAATAATATGGTTCGAAATAAGCCACATCTTCAAATTGGTTTGTTTCGAACTTTTTGTATGCTAAAACACCCATTTGTTGCGCAGAAGGATATAAAATTTCTGGATGATAAATAAAATTAGAACCTTTCAGTATTTCTTGGCATTTTAAAGCACCATCGCCAATAATATGCAAAGGTTCCGAATAAGATGCTAAAGTATTTTCATCAATAATTTCAGCTTTTACAGATTCAACAGCATCATAATTAGAAGAATAAACACCCATAAAAACTTCCATACGGCGTGCATCTAACATAGAAACAATGTACCCCGATTCAATTTGAACTTGTTGTGCTAAAATTTCTAACGTATCAAGAGCAAGCAACGGAATACCTAAAGCATAACACAAACCTTTTGCTGCAGAAACCCCAATACGTAATCCAGTGTAAGAACCCGGCCCTTGACTAACCGCCACAGCATCTAAATCAGCTAAACTAAGGTTTGCTTGTTCTAAAACATCGGCAATAAAAACATGTAAGTTTTCGGCATGCGCAAATCCTTGCGTAGCAATTTCTTTTAAAGCAACAATTTCATTTTTATTAGAAAGAGATACAGAGCAGTTTTTGGTTGCGGTTTCGATGTTTAAAATAAGTGCCATAGCTGTTTTTATATTACGCACAAAGATACAACCAAAAAATAAAGATTAAAAAGTGATAAAATAAAAAAACTCACTGTTGCAAAAACAACAATGAGTTTTAAAAAATCAATAATTGGTTGGAGGTTTATTTTTTAGTTTCGTTAGTTACTTTGGTACCCGAAGTTAATGTTTTAGAAACCACAGAATAAGGCCCAATAATTACTTCATCACCTTGAGCTAACCCGCTAATGATTTCGATATTTGAATCGTCTTGAATTCCGGTTTTAACCACTTTAATTTTGGCTTCATCTCCGTTTTTAACAAAAACACATTCAAATTGCGTGTCCGATTTTTTTGCAGAATCGCTAGTTTTTGCGGTTGCAGCAACAGCACTTGTGTCGGCTTTTAAAACCACAGCGCTAATAGGAATGGCAATAATATTTTCTTTTTTATTGGTAATAATATCAACCGTTGCTGTCATACCTGGGCGGAATGGTGAATAAAATTCTGATTTTCCTTCCATTAAATCAGCATACGAATCTTTATCAATTCGAACTTTTACTTTAAAGTTGGTAACCTGATCGGCAGAAGTTGCATCGGCAGATGAATTAGAAATGCTGGTTACCGTACCTTTAAATTTCTTTTTGGCATAAGCATCAACTTCAATATTTGCTCGATCGCCAATATTAACTTTTACAATATCATTTTCGTTCACATCAACTTCAACTTCCATATTGTTAAGATTGGCAATACGTAACAATTCGGTACTTGACATACCTTGCGTACCCATAACGCGCTCGCCTAATTCTACAGAAAGTTTAGAAATAGTTCCGTCTGATGGTGCGTAAATGGTTGTACGGCGCAAGTTATCTCTACTTTCGGTTAAAGTTGCTGTAGAACTTTGTACATTGTAATAAGATGATTGTTTAGCAGCAACCGCAACCTCGTAAGTAGAAACTACTTTATCCCATTCAGATTTAGAAATTACGCCTTTTGCAAACAATTGTTTGTTACGGTCGTAATTTAGTTTTGCTTCTTTAAGTTGAGCTTCGGCTTGTTGTAAACCTGCTTTAGAAGTTGATAAAGTTGCTTCGGCACGATTTACACCCGATTGATATAAATCTGGGTTGATGCGCACCAACAAATCTCCTTTTTTAACTTGTTGTCCTTCTTTAACAGGTAATTCGATAATTTCTCCTGAAACCTCAGAAGCAATTTTCACTTCGATTTCTGGTTGAATTTTTCCGGTGGCAGAAACCATCTCGGTTACCGTTTGCATTTCAACCAAGTACGTTTCTACCTGCGTATGATTTGCATTTTTATCTTTACTTAGCGTTTTAAAAGCGATAAAACCAACTATTAAAATCCCTAATCCAATAAATATTTTTTTCTTCATAACTTATTTTGTTAATTCTGTTACAGGAATGCCGAAGTAAAATTCTAAAATTTTTGTTTTAAAAATATAATCATATTTGGTGCGCAATGCTTCTGATTGTGCGTTTACATGCAAGGTTTGTACTTGCGTAAGATCAAAAACGTTTAACAAACCAACTTCATATCTTTCACGGGCATATTCTAAAGATTGTTCTCTAAAACTTAATGTTTGCTCGGCAGCTTCATAAGCTTTAAGAGCCGATTTTGTATCGGTATAAGCCGTGTAAACCTTTTTTTCTAAGTTTTGAGATTCTAACTCATAATTTAATTCGGCACGTTTTACGTTTACTTTATTTCGTTCTACATTATTGCGAACCGATAAGCCATTAAATACCGGAATAGATAATGCCAAACCGTAGCTATGCCCTTTGTTGTTGTCAAATTGTTTCCAAATATTTTCTGGACCGCCTAAAATAGGCGAAAAGTTTGGCGCAATTACATTTTCACCGGTGCTTTGCACTGTTCCTACAACAGAATAAGGAGTTGTTGCATTAGGAATATAACCAACCACGCGATCTGAATAGGCTGCACGCGTATTAAAGTTGTAATAAGCTTGTAAGGTTGGCTGAAAACGACTACGTGCTATTTTTAAATCACGGCTTGCCAATTCAATGTTAGTTTCTGCAATTTTAATTTCGGCTCTGGTTTCTTTAGCGCGTTTTACAATTGCAGCAGGTTCTTCTAACATAACTGCGCTTTCTGTAATGGCATAATGTCCTTGATCGGCAATATCAAACGTTTCAAAATCTTCTAACTGTAAAAGTTGCGCTAAACTAATTTTAGAAATAATTAAATTATTTTCGGCAGTAATTACATTTTGTTCGTCTTTTGCAACCGTTGCACTAATATCTAATAAATCACCTTTAGGTAAACTTCCGGCTTCTACTAAATTTTTAGTACGTTCGTATTGTTTTTTATCGTATTCGTGTTGTTGCGTTTGTACACGTAAATTTTCTTTATTAAAAACAATTTGCAAATACGCGTTTATTACGTTTAATGCTACATCATCTTGCATTTTTTGCAATTGATATTTTGAGGCATGCAACGCCAAATTAGAACGGCGCAGGGCATATTGCTTTTCTAAACCACGGTAAATATCTACCCCGGCTTGAATTGCTGCTGACGAGAACTGCGTGGTTTGATTTTGTAACAAACCTGTTGTAATATTTTGGTTTAAACCTACGTTCCAAGAATGGTTTGCACTTGCGTTGATAGAAGGTAAAAAAGCTGCTTTAGCTCCCGTTCTGTCAATCTCGGCAAGTTTAACTTCTAGTTCTGTATTTTGCACAGAAACGTTATGCACCAAGGCATGTTCTACACATTGTTCTAACGTCCACAGGTTTTGCGCGAATGTTGAACCAGAAAAACAAAAGATTCCGAGAAATAGTGATTTAAAAATGAAATTATTTTTCATACCATTTAGTTTATATATGAAGAATTAATTTGAAATTCTCATACCTATATGTCGTATAGGTTTTAAATTTGTTACAAAATAATTAACAATAATGAAAAATATAATAAAATATAACCTTTTAGCTTGTCTTGCTATATTATGCGGGCTGCTTTCAAGTTGTGGCAGCAGCGAAAAAATCATGGCAACAAAACCAGAAGCTGAGTTTCAGAATAAAATTGCGTACAATACTAAAACTTCGTACGTGGGCATGCCCATAAGCGTTGCTATTAAAGACATACAAACGGTATTAAATCAAAACATAACGCATTTAATATATGCAGATAGCATTTTAGCCGATGATAATATGGAAATTAAAATATGGAAAACCAACGCCATACAATTATCAGCAGAAAACGGTAAAATAAAATCAGTTTTACCAGTAAAAATTTGGGTAAAATACCGCTATGGCACTCAGTTTATGGGATTAAATGATACACGCGAATTTAATTTTAACGGTACATTTACCTTTTTAAGCGATGTTGCGTTATCGAATTGGCATTTATCAACAAAATCCAATTTACAACGCATTGTTTGGAATGAAAGTCCGAATATACAAATTGGTAACAAACAAGTTGCTATTACATATTTGATTAATCCGGCTATGAATTGGTTTAAGAAAGATATTGCCAATCAGGTAGATCAGGCAATTGCTAAAACATGCGATTTTAAACCGCAAGTACTTGACGCATTAAAAGCTTTGGCCGAACCTAGGTTAGTAAACGACAAATACGAAACATGGTTAAGCATCAATCCATTAGAAATTTATGCAACTGATGCCACGCTAGAAAAAAACAATGTCGTTTTAAATATGGGGCTAAAAGCCAATATTAGAACCGTTATTGGCAACAAACCGCAGGAAAATGTAAATTGGAATCAATTAAAAATTACAAAAGTAAAAAGCATACCTAACTATTTTAACGGAACTATTGCTGCAATAACCACCTACAAAAGTGCTGCACGGGTTATAACAAATAATTTTAAAGGAGAAACCTTTAGCTCTGGTAAGAAAAAAATTACCATTCAGGAAGTTGATATGTGGCAACAACAAGATAAAATAATTATTGCCTTAACCTTACAAGGTAGTTTAAACGGAACGATTTATTTAAGTGGCATACCAAAATATAATGTAGATTTGCAACAAGTTTATTTTGAACAATTAGATTATGTATTAAACACCAAAAATGTTTTGCACAAATCGGCAAGTTGGTTATTAAACGGATTAATTGTTAGAAAAATTCAGGAGAATTGTACATACAGCATTGCAAACGATATTGAAACAGGCAAAACCATTGCACAACAGTTTTTAACGCATTATTCGCCCATGAAAGGTGTTTATATTGATGGTAAAATGGACAATCTTACTTTTGATAGGTTTGAACTACTAAACCATGCCATGGTAAGTTATATTAACACCAATGGTAACGTAGCAATTTCTATTCAGGGATTAGAATAAAAAAAGAGGTTAAACAACCTCTTTTTTATTTTTATCTTCTTTTTTATTTCCATTCATGATGCGATAAACAACAATACCAACAACAGCAACTAAAATGTACGGAATGACCATTAAATAAACAATTCCGTCGTTTACAGCTTCAGCGGTAACGCTATTTCCATCGCTTTCTAAAACGGCTCTACACATAGCACATTGTGCAGATGCAGGCACGCTAACTACAAACAGCAATAAAACTAAAACAATATTTTTTAATTTAGTGAACATAGTAAGGAGATATCATAATATAAACAATAACCCCGGTAACAGCTACATACAACCATAAGGGGAACGCATATTTTGCGATTTTTTTATGTTGCGGAAAATTACCTACCATAGCACGAGCATAGGTTACTAAGACAACTGGAATAATAATAATTGATAGTAAAATATGCGTGATTAAAATAAAGAAATAAACATATCTAATTGTTCCTTCACCACCAAAAGGAGTAGAATCAGACGTCATGTGATACGCAACATATAATCCTAAAAAAACAACCGAGCAAAGCATGGCAAGTTTCATTAAGTTTTCGTGCAATTTACGTTTACCATTTTTAACAGCAACAACAGCAAGTACAAGCAATACTGCAGTAAAGCCATTAATCGTTGCATAAATTGGAGGTAATTGGCTTAATGGTTCTACATCGTAACCAAAATCTTTTAATTTAACACCAAAAAGCAGTGCTACAACAACTGGAATAATAATTGAAATTACAGTAATTAATTTGTTGTACTTTTTAGCATCTTGAGCAGTTTCCATTTCTTATTCGTTAATTAATTTTTGAATATCTTCTTTAATCATTTGTACACCTTCTTCAGACAATCCGTCATAAAAAACCATTGGGTTTCCGTATTCATCTTTACGAGTACGTATATTCCCGTCTTTATCAATTAAGCAAAAGCTGCCTGAGTGATAAAATCCACCGGGTGAATTAGGATCAACGCCAGCATTCAACTTAAATTCTTTTTCGGCTAAGTTATATACATAATCTCCATCGGCACGTAAAAAGTTCCAATTGTAATGTTTGGCACCCAAATCGTCAGCATAAGCTTTTAATTGTTCAACCGTATCGGTTTCTGGATCGATTGAAATGGATGCAATACCAAATTGAGGATTCCCATAAAATTCTTTTTGCAATTCCATCATATTACGATTCATAATCGGACAAATGGTTGGGCAGGGTTGTAAAGAAAAATTCTACCACATAAACTTTGCCTTTGTAAAAATCGTTGGTTATGGTTTTTCCGTCTTGATTGGTAAGTTCGAAAGATGGGGCAACACCAACGGCCATTAAATCTGATTTTTGAAATTTAGCAGCAATTTTTGGAACAAAGTAAATTCCAAAAATTAAAATAATAAACGAAATGCCTATATAGGTTTTGTTCTTATTCATTTACAATAATATTACGGTTATTTTTTTTAAGAGCTAATCGGTATTCGGCTAAAATTACTTTAACATCGTCACTCATTTCGTTATGCAAATCTGCTGCCGAAATGGTATTATATCCTTCTTTATAAGATGATTTTCCGTCTTTTTTGTTGTAGCCTTTACGCCGCGTAAATTTAAGTCTTTATCTATAATAAAAACGTTTGGGGTAAAATAATGTTCGTTTAAATCACCTACCAATTCTAATTCATTATAATAAGCAGCAATTTCTGCAGGAGGTGCAAAAACAAAAAACCAACGGTATAAATCAGACATCGGATTTAATTCTTTTAAAAGTTGTGCTGCATCTGCTTCAGTACCTTCTGGTAAAACATAAACCAACTGAAAATCATTAAAATCACGATTTTTGTTGTATATTTTTTGTAGAAGATTAAATGAGTTACCTTTTTCTTTTAGTAAATCATATCCAGGAAAACCAAGAATAGTAATTTTTTCTGAAAGAGAAATCGTATCACCTGAAAGGGATTTCCAGGCTGGAATATTAGGAATTTGTTCTGTAACTACAGGTAATTTGGTAAATCCGTTTTTACCAGATGCAAAAAAAACATAAAAAAGCAAAGGCAAGCAAAATAAAAAAAGACATACCGTTAACTTAATAACTTTGCTTTTTTTAGATTCTGGAAAGGCATTCATAGGAACTGATTTTTAATACTATACAAAAATAGAAAAAGGCGGTTAGAAAACCGCCTTTTTTATGATAATATATAGTTTTTAGAAAATCCAAAGATATTGTTGATCTCTAAATACGTTATGTACATAATCTCCTTCTACCAATAAGATAAAAACAAGATACGCAATTAAGAATGCTAATGTACCAACAATGGTCCAACGTAAACTTGCCTTTTCACCTTCTAAGTGCATGAAAGCCCACATAATGTAATATGCTTTCCAAATAGTTAAAATAATGAAAATCCAGTTTAACAAGTTCATATATAAGAACTTTGTTTTATATAATGAATCGGGTTTGTAAATCCCTAAAACTACTTCAATGATTGTAAGTACTGATAGGATAATAAATACATTCCAAATTCTTTTTGTACTATTCTCTGAATGTGCAGCCATAATAAAATCTTTAATTGAAATAATAAATTATACTAAGTAGAAGAATGTGAAAACGAATACCCACACTAAATCTACAAAGTGCCAATATAAACCAACTTTTTCTACCATTTCATAATTACGTCTTCTTTCATAAGTACCTAAAAGTACATTGAAGAAAACAATAATATTTAAAATAATTCCTACTGAAACGTGGAAACCGTGGAAACCAGTAATAAAGAAGAAAAAGTTACCAAAGTTTTTATGACCGTATTCATTACGTATTAAGCTTGCTCCTTCAACAACCATGTTTGCATCTTTAATACGCTGTAAAGATTCTTCACGATTTAAAATAACTTTTTTCTGATCTACAACTTGTTCAGTACGGATCAAGATATTTGGATTAGCTTCAAATCCTTTTACTACTTCTTCTAAAGAATATGTAGGTACTTTTGCAGTGTTTGTAAACCAAACGCCTTCGTTACGTCCTTTTTCAACTCTTTCATGAGGAATTGTAGCAGCAAAATCTCCTAAAGCAACACGTTCACCATCTGTATTCACAAACTGAATGATAGAACCACCTTTTGTTTCTAAAGCACCGTAAGTACCTTGAATAAAGTTTTTCCATTCCCAAGCTTGAGAACCAACGAAAACTAAACCTCCAATAATTGTTAACAACATGTAGAAGGCAACTTTAGTTTGTTGCATTTTTTTACCTGCATCTACAGCTAAAACCATAGTTACAGAAGAGAAAATTAAAATAAATGTCATCAATGCAACATAGTACATTGGTGCATCTACTCCGTGTAAAAAAGGAAAGTGATTAAACACCTCATCGGCTATAGGCCATGATCCTATGAATTTAAATCTAGCAAACCCATAAGCAGCGAGAAAGCCAGCAAATGTTAAGGAATCAGATAAGATGAAAAACCACATCATTAATTTACCATAACTTGCTCCAAGTGGTTGAACACCTTCTCCACCACCCCAGTGTGTTTCGTTAGCTATTGCTCCCATTATTAATTTATTAGTTAAAAGTTTTCAAATTTACGTTTTTTTTTAATTATAGAAAGAGAAAAATAAAAACAAATACAGCCACAACACACCTAAAAAGTGCCAAAACGTTGCAGACAACTCAATTCCAACAGGTTGAGCGGCCGTGTACTTTTGTTTAGAGTTATTATAAATAACAATCAACAATGACACAATCCCTCCAACAAGGTGGGCTAAGTGCACAATAATTACAATATACAAAAAGGAAGTAGTAATTGTACTTTCTGTACCTGTAAAATATAATCCTGAATCTATAACTTGTCCAAATCCTACAAATTGTAAGATTATAAATACAATTGCTAACAACAAAGTAAGCCAAAGCATTGAACTTGCTTTTTTAGGATTACTGTGTTTTACGCTTTTTACAGCAAAATGAAAGGTAAAACTACTTAATATTATAACAATTGTACTAAATAAAAAAGCCGAAGGCATTTGAAAATCATCTAGCCAATCGGGTCTAGATTTACTAATTACGTAAGCACTAGTAAAACCAGCAAACATCATTACTATACTAATCATACCAAACCACAGCAACATTTTGTATGATTTGGCTTTTTTATCGTATTCTTCTTGATTAATCATTTTATCTTAAAAATTTATCTACAACATACACAATTTGCAATAAAGAAATGTAAGATACGCTCACTAACATTAAAGATCTTGCGGCTTTAGTTGACATTTCTTTATACAATCTCATAGCATAATAAAGCATCCACAAACCAAGTGCAACAACAATAACTGCAGCAGTAAAACTAAGCTTTAAAGTTCCGGTAATACCAAACGCAGGAATTACAGAAGCAATAATTAACCAAATAGTATATAAAATAGTTTGTAATGCAGTTTTTTTATCTCTTTTACCTGTTGGTAACATATAAAAACCTGCTTTACTATAATCGTCATATAAAAACCAACCAATTGCCCAAAAATGCGGAAATTGCCAGAAAAATTGAATTAAAAATAAAGTTCCTGCTTCAATACCAAATTGATTGGTAGCAGCAACCCATCCTAACATAAATGGAATAGCTCCCGGAAATGCACCAACAAAAACAGATAAAGGGGTTTTTGTTTTTAACGGAGTATAAACACTTACATATAAAAAAATAGAAATTGCTCCAAACATGGCTGATTTTGGATTAATAGCATATAAAATTGCTAAACCAATCAGTGTTAAAACAGTTCCTAATATGAACGCGGCTTGCGTTGACATGGCACCAGATGGAATAGGACGCTTTTTGGTTCTATCCATTTTAGCATCTAAATCTTTCTCTATAATCTGATTATAAACATTAGAAGCACCAACCATGCAATATCCGCCAATTGCCAATAAAATTAAAGTACTCCATTTAAAAGGAAACTCAGCAGAAACGCCTAATAAATATCCCACAATGGCTGAAAAAACAACACTTACCGCCAACCCCATTTTTGTGATTGCTTTAAAGTTGTCAAAAACAGATTTTAAGGAAGTTTTTTTATGTAAAGTTTCCAAATTAACTTTTGTTTACAGATTACTAATTATTGGCAAATATACTTCTAAAATACATTTAAGTCCAATTAAAATCTGCATTTTTAGCGATTGAATTTGCTAAAGTTATATTAAATGTTGCTTTTAAATTAAAAAGTACTTTTTTTAAATAGAAAATCTAATATTTACAACGGTAAAATGCCTTGTATACTAAACTAACAAGTTACGATTAATAATCTGTATACCAATTAAAAAGATCTGTACGTAAACCAACCTGAAACCAAGTTGTGTTTCCTTTTGGGGTTGACACAGTGCTTTCTAAAGGACTAAAATCACGATAAATAACCGAACCAAATAATTTTAAATTTAAACTTGGGTTAACCAAATACCCTGCTTGCAATTCGCCATTAAATAAGTGCGTTTTATTTCCTTGACCAATTTTAACATCATTATCTCGATAGCGATTATAATCGTACGATATGTTAATGTTGCTTCCGTAATTTATGGCTGTAGCATCGGTTCCAAAATCAAATCCTTTTACACCGTAAACCAATTTTGCATTAGCAAACCAACGCCCTTTGTAATAATTTGCAATGGCAATTACTTCTCTAAAATTGGCCCCCCACAAATGCCCCATAGATTGGTTGTTTTGTGCGTAATTGGTTATTACGCGGCTGTGCGAATAGGTATAAGGGCGAACGCTGTTATATTCTAACTGCAACATTAAATTTTTAACCTTAAAAGCATTGTAATATTTGGCACCTATTTGGTAGGCGTATTTATTTTTCCAGCTATTGCTTCCGTTTGTCATATCGCTTAAAGAAAATTCATCTAAAAACAACTGACCATACATGTTAATCGAATTAGAAAACTTGTACTTTCCTGTTAATCCTAAAGCTGCATTGCCTGTTCTGGATGAAGAGTTAAATTCTACCGAACGGTAAAAAATAATTGGGTTAATAAAGTTCATATCAAAACCACGATTGTTTGTGTTTTGCCAAATTACGGTTTCAAACAATCCTAAGTTTAATCGGTTATTAACATTCCAGCTTAAATAATGATTGGCCATATATTTTGTAGCATATGTTGCATCAACCGTTGCTTCACGACTCGGATCTTTTAACCACATAAACGTATTTGTGTATTTAATTTTCCAGAACTTGGTGTTAATTTTAAAATACGGATACGGGCTAGCTACATCAGAAATAATCAATGAGCGATATCCGTCACCAATAAAATTACGACCATATCCTAACTGAAAATCAAAAAATTCGCTCGGTGTGTACGTAATATTAGCATGCGCCGAAGGAACATCAAACGCATCTGTTTTAAATCGTTTAGCAATACCAATTCCGGGAATAATTGCTGGGTTACCACCATCTGGTCGAATACTTTCGGCATATTGCGTTACATAATCTGCATATCGCGCCTGCGATTCAAAAACAGTGGTAGTAAACGAAACTTGTTTACCTAATTGCCCAGAAACTTTAAACAAACGGGTATTGGTGTAGGTATAATCCTGATCAGAATTTACATCTTTTCCTAATCGTAAATCAACAGAAAAATCAATCAAAAACCAATAATTATTGCCTTTAACCGCAACAAGATTTTCGTTAAATATTTTACGGCCCAACCAGCTGTACTTATTTAGTTTTATTTCGTTGTAACGTTTTTCAAAGTCATAATATTTTGCTACATCTTTATACAAAAAAGGTTTGGATGCGGTATGAAAGTTTGCTCCAACTTGGTTAACCATGGGGTCAAATTCATTATAATACAAATGCGTAAAAGGAATATCTAAATCACTCGTAAAAATTTCGTTGTTGTACTTTTGTGTTTTTATAGACTCAACTTCGTTTAACCCCTTATTTCCGTTAGCAAAAGAAACACTGCTTTCGCTGGTTTGCCCCAACAAATTAGCTTGCGTATCATGATTAGAAACCGATTGCAACGGAATATTGATACGCAACGAATAACGAAATGTTTTTTTTACGCCATTTACTTCGTAAGGTTTTACGGTAGGTAACGCGTTAATAACTTGCTGCGTTGCTTCGCGCAGTTCATTAGTTTCTGCATCAATATATGTGCTGTTAAACTTTCCTAACGTATCAATTTGTACTAAAGCATAAATTGTACCTCTATAATTACTTACAACTTCTTTTTCAGGCACTTTAAAATTGTGAAAAATAAAATTTTGCATGGTATTGTAAAAACAAGCTTCTGTTGGCGTACTTTCGCAAGATGGAAAAAGCGGAACTTGTTGTTTATAGCTTTGTTGGGCAAACAATACCGAGGTTAGTAAGGTGGTTAGTAGGACAATTAAGCTTTTAGTATTCATATTTAGTTTTTGGTTTTTCTTTTAATAATCTGACGTGCTTTCGTAGCCGTTTACAATTGCATCTGCGGATGATGTACCAATGCGTTTTACACCCAATTGAATAAATTGTAAAGCTTCGTCTGTATTTCGCACACCTCCAGAAGCTTTTACCGGTAATGGTGATGCATTTTCTAGCATTAATGTTATTCCTTCTCGCGTAGCACCATTTGCAACCCCAGGTTCTGTTTTATAAAACCCAGTAGATGATTTAACAAATACCTTTTCGTAAAACTTTTCATCAAAATGTTTCATTACTACATTTTTAATTAAAGCCGAAAGCTGCGCTATTTGAATGGGTGTTAATGCAGCAGTTTCTATAATCCATTTTACAACTTTATTATTATCTAATCCTAACTTAGTTGCCAAATAAACTTGTTCTTTTACATAATCAATTTGCTGATTTTTAAAAGCAGTATAATCAATCACGTAATCTAACTCATCAACGCCATTATTAATAGCTTGTTGTGCTTCATCTAACTTTTCTTGTGTCGAATTTGTACCTTCCGGAAAAGAAATAACCGTTCCAACCACCACCGGCGATTTTTTCGCTGTTATTTCAGCTTTAGCTAAAGCAACAAATTCTGGTCTAATCATAACACATTTATACCCACCTTTTATTGTATCTAAAATAAAATTGTGTACAACTTGTTTATGCGTTACCTCATCAACCTCAGCTTGGCCAGAAGTTTTAAGGTATGTCGAATCTAAATATTGTTTTATGTCCATAAGTATAAAAATACAAAAATCCCAATTGAGAAATTGGGATTTTTTATAATGTATTAAAAATTAATTGGTTTTAATTTTTATGTATTGTTGGTAAGCAACAAGCGCTAAAACAATTCCTACAGTATTTGCCAAAACATCATAAACATCGGCAAATCGGCTGGTTGTTAAAGTTGCCTGTAAAAACTCAATAAACACACCTAAACAAAAAGCTGAAATAGCTACTTTACTATTTACTTTTTTTAACGATTGTTTATTAGGTTGAAAATAAATCAGCCAAAATAAAACTAAAAAAAAAATAAATACCGGTATGTAGTACTTTATCATAACCTAAAAAGGGAACCTGTAAATCTGAGATCGATTTTGCAGGCGCTAAGCAACTAACTATTATAGTTAATGTCCACCCTAAAGCTATGAAAAGCTTAAGTTTATGCACCAATAATTTCTTTGTATGCTGCGTCTGATAATAAACCTTCTAATTCCTCAGTATTAGTAAATTTAATTTTAATCATCCAACCTGCACCGTAAGGATCAGTATTTACAGATTCTGGAGCAGTTTCTAACTCTTCATTAAACTCAACAATTTCTCCTGTTAAAGGTAAAAATAAATCCGAAACGGTTTTAACAGCCTCAACTGTTCCAAAAACTTCGTCTTTATCTAATGTTTGATCTAAAGCATCAACTTCAACATAAACAATATCTCCTAATTCTTTCTGAGCAAAATCAGTGATTCCTACTGTTGCGATATCTCCTTCAATTGATACCCACTCGTGATCTTTTGTGTACTTTAAGTTTGCTGGTATATTCATCGTGTTATTATTTTAAGCAAATGTATATTTAATATTTATTATTTAAAAATTTTAAGTCTTAATTTCCAAGTATATATCGTAATGTTAATCCTGCCCTAATATTTGTTGTAGGAAAAGTTGTTGATATAACAGCTTGCGAGAACGTATGATCGTAATAAAACAACGCCGTTAAGTTTCGTGAAAACGAATAATCTGCTGAAACTCGAATACTCCAAATATCTTGTCCTGCAGTTAGCTCACTGTATTCGTAATCTAAATAACGAACAAAAGTTGATGCGCGTCGGTACGAAATATCTCCTTTAATGTTTAAATCGCTTCGAATAACACCGCGGTTTGCTTCTGCAAATCGAGAATTAATTGTTACATCTTTTACTCGGTATCCCAATCCAAAAATATATTCATTTCCTTGCACTTCGGTTAACAACGAATTATCTAAACTTAAAGATAAGGTTCTGTCGCGTTTTACTTCACCCAAAAAGCGGAAAGAATTTTTCAACTCAAACTCAACCTTAACCAACGGATTAAATTGCTCTGCTAAGTTAACGTTAGATACAATGGTTTTGTTGTAAAAGTTTCCAACTCCGTTATTATCTTGTCCGCTCGGATTTACATCATAATCTAAATTCGATCTAAAATTATTTATGGTATAGGATGCGCGATAACCGTGTTGAACGGTAAACCTTCTAAACGTATCCTGAAAATATTTAAACTTCATCAAGCCATCGTATTTTACATTCCAGTTCGGAATTGGCACATCTCTAAACAAACCTTTTTTAACGCTGCCCGCATCACCGCCAGAATAGGCTGCCAACATAGACGGTATTAAAACGCTTTGGCTGTTTTTACCAAACCCAACCGGATAACCTTGGTTGGTAACAAAAAACTTGTAGCTTGGATGCGTACTTGCCGGAATTGGGTTGTTTGCATCTCCGTATCTCGGAATGTTTGGTCCGTAATATTCTTCAGCCAAACGGTTTGCCATAACCATTCTATTTTCTCTAAACTGATCAAATGTTTTAGAATTATTTTCGTCTGATGTTGCAAACGATGTTTTAATTAAAACGGTCGAAATCGAGAAATTACCATAACTATTTGGTGATAACGAATTGTAAATTCCTTGCGGTGTAACTTCGTATTGCTCGGTATAATTTTGGTTGATGTTACGATCGGCGTAAATATCAATTTTTAAATCAGGTAAAATTTCTAACTGCCCGGTAATATTTAGCGTTTTGTTAGAAACCTTAGTAAAGCTTTGGTTAAACTCCGGATAATAGGTTAAGTACCCGTTGCGTGCCATTTCATATCGAATATCCGATTGGCTACCAAAAATAAATCCTAAGCCTGGTTTTGTTGTTCCCCAAAATCCTAAACCTGGCGTATAGCCTGGTAAAACCGTTCCGGAATTATCTGCATAATTTACCTGCAACATTTTTAAACTGGTTGCTATACCGATTAATTTTTCAGATAAAAAAGAACGTTTGTTATCTAACCTTTGCGGTTGCGCCGTAACCTTTTCTCCTGGTTTAGGTGGTAAAGCTGGCGTTGTTGGCTTTTTAGGTTGCTTGGTTTTTGTTAACCCAATGTATTTGTAAAACGAATCCATGGTTAACGTGGTATTTAATCGATGCGCGCCCGAGTTCTGAATCGTATTCCCTAAATCAAACGTTGTGCCTTGGTAAGCAATGCTCGACATGGCATCTGGCGATCGTTGCCAGTTAAAATTACTGGTATACGAATACGATGATTTTACAAACGAAAACACCGGAATTTTATTAATTGGTAAATCATAATTTACAATAAGCTGTTGATTATGCGTATTGGCCGTACCAACATCTAAATAATTATGATAAACGTTATAATCTGCAATCTGGTTTAGGTTATCGTCTAAATAATTTCGAACCAAATTATTATTCGTTCCGTTGTAATTTAAACGCAAGCTTTTGGTTAAATCAAAACTAAATCCGTACGTATAATTCATAAAATAATTGCGTCTGTAAAGCGGATCAATTTCGATGCCTTGCACCTCAACTTGTCTAAATTGTTGGCGGTTGTATTGGCGGTTTACATCGCTCGAAAACGAAATGCTTGATGGCAAATAATTCAAATTAAAATCGCGCAACAAATCCCAATATTTACTTTTTTCCATAAACTTGGTTTTCTTAAACGGTTCTACTGCATCAACCGCTGGAAAAGCATAAACATAATCTACCGACGATCGGGTTTGAATATCGGTACGTTCTTGAATTTGAAAATCGCGATGATAAACTTCGTTATGCGAATGCGAAAGCGTAAAGTTTTCTACATCATAGATTTGCGATTTCTTTTCCGGATTTTTATCCTTACGTAAACCAATTACGTTAATACTGGTACGTTTGGTATAATCTTCCGCCTGATTTTCAATTCTTGATTTTTCAGCCGGATCTTGCGTAATGCTTAATAAACTTTTCAGCTCAATATCTTGGTAATACGGATCGTATTTTGGCGTAATGGTTTCTTCACCAACCGAATAATTGAACGGAATATGAACGCCCCATTTTTTTGGCAACAATTTTCCTAATCCAATATTGGTTAAAACGTTGTACTGAAACATATCTTCACGGCTACGTTCGTTCGCTCCATCTTCAATACCACCAAAACCGCTGGTAGATTTTCTTGTTGTTGCAGAAATAGATGCAAAATCGGCCAAATTGGTATCCATGCTGGCAACAGCAGCCCAACCGCCTTTTTTATCTAAGCCCGACATACGCAATTCATCGGCCCAAATTTCGCCTTCAATGGTTGTTGATGAAAGGTTGCGCACCCCAATCATTAATGTACGTACCAAACCAACATTTGGGTTACCACGTATTCCAATTAACGTTGCGTTTTCTCGAACACCTAATGATGGATCGATTTGATAATCGTATACATAAGCAACACCATCATTCGGATCATCATCGGGTGGTAAATTATTTTGTAACGCCAATATTTTTACTTTAGAAAGCAATTCTATCGGAACTTCAATTTCGTTAGCTAATGGCCAAACGCGGTACGGATCGCGTTCGTTAGGTTGCGTAACTTTTAAAGGAATTTGGATCTCATAAAAGTTTTCTGTAAAATCGTTTCCAAAACGAATAAAAGCAGCCATCTGATTATCTAACAACGCTGCACGGTTAGGTAAACTTTCGGCGTGTAAAAACATACGTACGTTTTTGTACTGACGCATATCTACGCTAACGTTTTTAAATACCGCACGGGCATCACCCGGTTCTAAACCACCGCTTGGAGACCCGTCGTAACTGTAAACTTTTAAAGCTAACGATTGCTCGTTTTGATTGATTATGGTATTGTTGTTGTTAAATTGTTCGCGTACAACTCCCGGAGGTAATACGTAATTTACAGGTTGTTTATTAAAGTTTTCTTCAATACTAACCGTGGTAACATCAAAACCAGTATTGTCATTATTTACGTTTGGATCTTTATAATCTAATGATGATGTATATCTTCTCCATTGTCCGGTAACCAAATCTAATGATCCGAAACGCACAGTAATTTCTTCTTCAAAACCGGTTAAAAACATACGCATAAAACGAATCGATCTAAAATCAGAAATATCACCAATTACGTTACGTGCATCTTTTGCAATTTCGGCAATTGGAATTTTGTACTGCACCCAACGCACATTTTCAGATCCGGTTGGGGTTCTAACACCGTTTGTAGTTACTACATCGCTTACATAATTTGTACCTACGGTAGGATTTGGGGCAATTTCAACCTCAACCTTATAATAAGCTTCAATGGTATTTAAGGTATTATCGCCATTTATATCTTCAACATCTGGTTTGGTTGTAGATCCGCGGCTGTTGTTAGACACATTTACTGGTGAGTTGCCTTGCGTGCCGTTGTAATTTTTATAACGTTCAATAACATTACCCGAAGCTTCAACAAAATATTGGTAATTATCGCCTGCCGGATCGGCTAAACTTGCAAAACCAGGATATAAAGCAGCTTCTTCAGCATCTGTTAATCCATCTAAACCAATATCTTGAACCGCACGATTTGCCGGATCGGTATCAAACGCATAAATTAACGATTGTGAAGATGGAATTTTACCCCATGCTGATGTATGCGTTGGTACGGTTGAACCTACTGATGGCAATCCGTTTTCGTAAAACTTACGGCCATCTTTTAAAATGTCTTCTGATACGTCACCTAAGTTTAAAACAACTTTACCGTTATTTGTTGTGCTTGTTGCACCGTCAGGATCGGCACTGTAATACGGATCCATCATCCAAAATTGAATATATTCTACGTTAGATTGTTCAAAGTTTGGTGTAGATAAGGCACGCATAATTCCGCCCCAATTGTTTCGTGGGTTCGCTAACGATTCGTCAGACAAATCGATCGCCGGATTAAAGTTATACGGCCCACGCTGATTTGGATAGTAGGTTAAATCTAAAGTTGAAACAACCGTACTTTCGCCTTGTACAATATTGGTGTTTGGATAAATTTCTTGACTGTAAATACGACGGGTTTTGTTGTTAGAAACGTCGCGCAAGCTTAATCCGTTTGGGCGTTGGCTGTCAATATAAAAAATAGGATCAATGGTGTACCAAGATAATTTAGCACGTCTAAATCCTGCTGACAAATCGTTTTCGGGCTTTTCACCTCCATAATTTATAGGCGGGCTGGCAATAAACCACGATTGCGGCGAACGCAAATCAATGTAATTCTGAGAACCTTCAAAATCATCAATATAAATGGTTGCTTCTCCATTCATCTGATCTTGTTTAGATGCGCCCGGCATTAAGTAAGCCATTTCTGCACGAACTGAAATGTTTGACGGCACATCGGTATCTACGTTTGGCAACTTGTTAACCAAGCGCGTTAAGAAAGGAACTTCTGACGAATAAATTCCGTTAAAACCAAAAATGGTATTGTTAACCGATTCTTGACCGTAGTTTGATTTTACGGTAAACGGGCGTTCTACCATGCGCAACAAAGTTCCGCCAACTTTAATTTTATCGCTAAATTTATGTTCTACATCAAACCCAAAAAAACGTCTGGTTTGTTGACCAAAAACAGCATTATTTTCTAATGAAATTTCGACAGGAATGCTTGAGTTTTGTAACGAAGGATCTAAAATATCTACCATTCCGGCCTGATAATTTACGGTATAATCTACCCCTTCAACCAAAACACGACCACCAGCACGAACAACAACTGATCCGGGTGGTACATTAAAAGCACCTAACGGAATTCCGCCACTGCCCGCAGCCGATTTAAATCGTCCTTTAATTTGAAATTTATTTTTAGAGCTGTCTTGCAGTGCTAAAGATTGTGATTTGGTATAAATGCTTTTATATACATATTTTCGCTGGTTGGCGTTGTAATTGGCTACATTATTTTCGTCAGCTGCTAAATAATCCTCGGTTGGGCTGGTACGTAATTGCTCAAATAAGCTGCTACCAAATGGCTCAACCGAAGTAAAAATAATTCGACCGTTTTGCTGATCAACCGTAATACCAGGAACAAAGTCAAAAAAACCATCGCCATTTGGCGCAATATCGTTAGTATAATTTAAACGGTCTAATCCAAAAACACGAATTAATGGCGTATCGGCCACGCCTTGTGGTAACGCAACCTGAGGCTGTGTCATAGAAAAAGCCGGCGCAGGCGAGATATAGTTTAATGGTGACGGATCGGTATAAAGAATATTTAATGTAAAATCTTCTTGAGATAATTGATACGCGCCAGGTAATTGATAAATGTTTTTCATCATCAAATCCCAAGTTGGCTCGTTAATGCTGTTTAAACTACTTTTTAAAAGTTTTAAAACTAAGTTTTGAGATGAAGGAACACCGTTTGGATTTACAACAGTTGCATCAATTCCGTCGGTTCCAAATTCACCTACCTGATAAATTTTATCGCCAATGGTATATTGGTAAGCAACTGCCAAAACCTCATCGTTAGCTAAACGTTGGTTTAACGAAATATAACCTAATTGCTCATGATAAGTAAATTCGGTTTCAGTAAGTTTACGAGCGTTTTCAAGTTTAGAATAATCTATTCCTTCACGCACCTGAACTTGAGCGTTAAACCCATTGTTTACCGTTGCAATATCTCGAATCGCATTATTTAGTAATCCACCTGCACCAATTAAGCTTGGATCGAACAAGTTGTTTTTGTTATCGGTTGGTACGTTAAAAGGCGTTCCTCTAAAAAAGTTCGGAATGTTTTGGTCTGCCACACCAACGGCACGTTGCGTAATATCAACATTACGATTGTTTGAAATCCTTGATTCTCCTAAGTCTTGAATACCGATTAGGTTACGTACATTATTGTTTGTGGTATTTACAACTGTTTGCTTATTGGTTACCCAAACCTCAATACGAGTAATTTTTACTCTTGAATTAATATAAGGATATGACTTTAAGGCTTCGTCATATTGATTTCTAAAGAATTGTGATAAAAAATAGTGGCGGTCGTTATCATAATCTAAACCAAATAAAGCAAATTCGGTTAAGGTACCTCCACCCTGAGCGGTTACGCTACGCGTTTGTGATTTTTGTTCGGAGAAAACTCCGGTAACGGTTGTATTACCAAACTTTAACTGTAATTTGGCTCCAAATAAACTTTGTGCTCCACGAATTAAAGAATTACTTAGCGGAAAGGTTACGTTACCAACTTCTACTTTTTGTAGAATACTATCTTCGTTCGGTTTAAAATCTAATTTAAACTGATTTTGAAAAGTAAAGGTTGATTGGGTATCATAATTAGCCATTACGTTTAATCGGGTACCTACCTTACCTTGTAAACTCATGCTAATACGTTGGTCAAAATCAAAAGTAAAATTACTTCTGTTTCTGGGAGAAAATGCTGGGTTATCTTGTTTAGTAAAACGCCCTCCTAAATCTACTTCTACAGATCCGGTGGGTTTGACATCGATTACGTTACTACCAAAAACCAGCTCGAAAAACTTAGAATTAACGTAATATTTAGGTAATAAATCACGTCTTTTTTCTTCTGGTGCTTTTCCGTCAACAGCTTTAATTTTATCGCGATAATACTCGCGCATAGAATCTTTAATCGCCAATTCATGATATTGTTCTGGCGTTAAAAAAAGTGGATAACGAATATTAAAATCTTCATGCTTGCTACTATAAATATACCGATCGGTAACCGGATCATATGTATAGGCATCTAAAATAGTACTAGGGTTTTTAAGCTCTATTTTACCAAAGCTTGCTCCGCGTATGCTATCTTGTTCTTGTTGTTGCGCAAATAAGGCACTGTTAAATAGTATTGTTAGTAGTACAACGGCTATTTTAAAATTGAATTTTGGTTGGTAGGTTTTCAATTCTTATAAATTTTTAAGCGCTTTTTTAATCAGAGTTTCAACACTTGCTTGCGGATCTTCTTTAATTATTTTGTCGATCACCTTTTCTGCAGTTTTACGTACAAAACCAAGTACCTCTAAAGCTTCTAACGCTTCATTACGATTGGTAGTACTTATAACTTCATTCTGCATTTCAATATTATAAATCTTACTAATTTTATCCTTCAAATCAATAATTACACGCTGCGCTGTTTTTAGCCCTACGCCTTTTGCCGATTGAATGGTAACATTATCGCCATTTGCAATAGCCTGAATAATGGTTGTTGGTGCAATGGACGATAACATGGTTCGTGCTGTACCAGGACCAATACCAGAAACCGAAATTAACAACTTAAAAAGTTCTCGTTCGGCTTTATCAAAAAAACCATATAAGGTATGCGCATCTTCTTTAATATGTAAAAAGGTAAACAACTTAATTTCTTCCTGATCGGGCAGGCTAGAATAAGTGTGCAACGAAATGCTAAGTAAATAACCAACACCATTAGTTTCTATAACTACTTCTGTTGGCGATTTTTCGGTTAACTTTCCTTTTATGTACGCTATCATTATAATATGTTTTTAAGTAAAAGCTGCCTTGACAAAATCAAGGCAGCAATTAAAATTTATTTTTTTGTTTGTTTGCGTTTCGCTTTTTCTTGAGCATCTACAACTGCAACAGCAGCCATATTTACCATCTCATCAACGCTGGCACCTAATTGGAAAATGTGAGCGGGTTGCTCTAATCCCATTATAATTGGTCCGATTGAGGTAGATTTATTAAGCTCCTTCATTAACTTGTAAGTAATGTTTGCAGCATCTAGGTTTGCAAAAACTAAAGCATTAACCTTTTTATCAACTAATTTAGAAAACGAAAAGTTTTGTTTTAACATGGTTGGGTTTAAAGCAAAATCGGCTTGTATTTCACCATCAACTACCATATCAGGGAATTTTTCGTGTAAAATTTTAGCTGCTCTGTTCATTTTAACTGCACTTGGCGCTTTAGACGAACCAAAGTTTGAGTACGATGCTAAAGCAATAGCAGGTTTTTCGCCAAACATTTTCATTGTATGATCTAACATAACCGCAATGTCAGCAATTTCTTCTGCTGTTGGATCTGGATTGATTGCTGTATCTGATAAGAAAACAGGTCCACGATCGGTAAGCATCATATTTGTTGTAGCAACTTTTTTAATGTTTGGATGCTTATCTAAAATTTCTAGAATTGGTTTTACAACCGTTGGATAACTTCTAGAATATCCTGTAACTAACGTATCAGCTTCACCATGTTTTACCATCATTGATGCAAAATAGTTACGCTCGCGCATCATTTTGTTTGCATCATATAAAGTTAATCCGCGACGGCTACGTTCTTTCCATAATAAGCTTGCGTATTCTTCACGTTTTGCTTTAAATTCTGGTGCTTTAGGATCAATAATTAAAACTTCATCATCAAAACCGATTTCTTTTTTCAGTTCTAAAATTGTTTCTTTATTACCTAATAAAATTGGGAAACCAATTTCTTCTTCAAATACAATTTGAGCCGCTTTTAAAACATCTAAGCTATCTGCCTCAGCAAATACTACACGTTTTGGATCTGTTTTTGCACGGTTTGTTAATAAACGTACCATTTTATTATCAGATCCCATACGGTCGTTTAACTCTTCTTTGTACTTATCCCAATCAGTAATTGGATCTAAAGCAACACCAGATTCGATAGCTGCTTTTGCGATTGCTGGTGGAATTTCAGTAATTAAACGCGGATCAAACGGTTTAGGTAAAATATAATCTTTACCGAAAACTAACTTTTTCTCGCCGTATGCAATGTTTACTTGTTCCGGAACGGTTTCTTTAGCTAAGTTAGCAATTGCATAAACTGCTGCTAACTTCATTTCTTCATTAATTTTAGTTGCTTTAACATCTAAAGCACCTCTAAAAATGAATGGGAAGCCTAAAACATTATTAACTTGGTTTGGTTTGTCTGAACGGCCAGTTGCCATAATAACATCATTACGCGTAGCAACTGCTAAATCGTAATCAATTTCTGGAACTGGGTTTGCCATAGCAAAAACAATTGGGTTGTTTGCCATAGAAAGTAACATATCTGCCGATAATACGTTTGGCGCAGATAATCCTAAAAACATGTCAGCGCCTTTTACAGCTTCTGCCAAAGTTAATCCGGTTGCATCTTTTGCGTATTGACGTTGTACATCTAATAAATCTGCGCGATCCGTAGATAAAACACCGTCTTTATCGAACATAATAATGTTCTCGATTTTTACACCCAATTGTAAATATAAATTAGCACAAGCTAAAGCTGCAGAACCTGCACCTGAAACAACTAATTTAATATCTTCAATTTTTTTGTTAGCAATTTCTAATGCATTTAACAATCCAGCTGCAGAAATAATTGCTGTTCCGTGCTGGTCATCGTGCATAACTGGAATATTTAATTCCTCTTTTAATCTGCGCTCAATTTCAAAAGATTCTGGCGCTTTAATATCTTCTAAGTTAATTCCACCAAAAGTTGGGGCAATGTTTTTAACGGTTTCAATAAAAGCATCAATATCTTTTGTATCCACCTCAATATCAAAAACATCAATATCTGCAAAGATTTTAAAAAGTAATCCTTTTCCTTCCATTACTGGCTTAGAAGCTTCTGGACCAATATCTCCTAATCCTAAAACTGCAGTTCCGTTAGAAATTACAGCAACTAAGTTACCTTTAGCGGTATATTTATATACATTATTTACATCTTTGGCAATTTCTAAACATGGCTCTGCAACCCCTGGTGAATATGCTAAAGATAAATCTCTTTGTGAAGCATATGGTTTAGTAGGAACAACCGATATTTTACCAGGCTTTGGTTTAGCGTGGTACAATAAAGCTTCTCTTCTTTTCGTGTCTTTGTGCATTTATGTTAGTTTGTTTATTTTAGAACTTACAAATATAGTCAAAAAATTCTCATCCTATATTTCGTTATTTTTTAAAAAATTTATATTACGCTGTAAACCTGATATTTTGGTGCGTTTTACTGCCGATTTGCTAAATATTTTATTGAAAGCTTCCAGATTTATTTCTTCCCAATCAGATTTACTGTATTTTAATAAATCGGTATTCGGTGCAAACAGCGGTTCTGCATGCGGTTTTGAGAACCGATTCCAAGGACAAACGTCTTGACAAACGTCGCAACCAAACATCCAATCGTCAAATTTACCTTGCATTTCGGTCGGAATTGCATCTTTTAATTCAATAGTAAAATACGATATGCATTTACTACCATCAACCAAATAAGGTTCAACAATTGCTTCGGTTGGGCATGCATCAATACAAGCGGTACAAGTTCCGCAATGATCGGTAGTTGGATTGTCGTACGCCAAATCAATATCAAGCACCAATTCGCAAATAAAAAAGAATGAACCGGTTTTACGCGAAATTAAATTGTTGTTCTTGCCTACCCAGCCTAAACCGCTACGTTGCGCCCAAGCTTTATCTAAAACCGGTGCCGAATCTACAAAAGCACGTCCATTAACTTCGCCAATTTGCTCGTTTAACGTATGCAGCATTTCTTTAAGTTTAGTTTTAATTACATGATGGTAATCTTGGCCGTAAGCATATTTAGAAATTTTATAGGATTCCGGATTTTGTTGCTCGGCTGGATAATAATTTAAAAGCATAGAAACTACAGATTTTGCCCCGTCAACAATTAAACGCGGATCTAAACGCATGTCAAAATGGTTTTCCATGTATTGCATTTGTCCGTGTCGTTTTTCGCTTAACCATTTTTCTAAACGCGGCGCTTCGGTTTCTAAAAACGTTGCTTTAGAAATACCACAAGCTAAAAAACCGAGGCGTTGGGCTTCGGCTTTTATTAAGTCTGAATATTTTTGCTTTTGAGAATCAATCATTTACTTATCGAATAATCCGGTTTGTAAATTAGGATTGGTTTTGTTTAAGTGCTTATATGCTTTTTCGGTTACTTCGCGCCCACGTGGGGTTCGAACCAAAAATCCTTCTTGAATTAAAAACGGTTCGTAAACTTCTTCAATAGTTTCGGCATTGTCTGACACAGCCGTTGCTAAGGTTGAAATACCAACCGGACCTCCCTTAAATTTATCAATAATTGTGGTTAAAATTTTATTATCCATTTCGTCCAATCCGTGTGCATCAACATTAAGCGCACGTAAAGCGAATTTAGAAATTTCGACATCAATTTTACCATTGCCTTTAATTTGGGCAAAATCGCGAACACGGCGCAATAAAGCGTTAGCAATACGTGGAGTTCCGCGACTGCGTCCAGCAATTTCTATAGCTGCTTCTAAGGTAATTGGCATGCCTAAAATATAAGCGCTTCGCTCTATAATTTGGCTTAATAATTCGGTGGTATAATATTGCAATCGGGACTGAATACCAAAACGCGCTCGCATGGGCGCAGTTAATAAGCCCGAACGGGTAGTTGCCCCAACCAAGGTAAACGGATTTAGATTGATTTGAACGGTACGTGCGTTGGGCCCCGACTCAATCATAATATCAATTTTAAAATCTTCCATGGCAGAATACAAATATTCTTCGACCACGGGGCTTAAACGATGAATTTCATCAATAAAAAGCACATCACGCTCTTCTAGATTTGTTAACAAACCGGCTAAATCGCCAGGTTTATCTAAAACCGGACCTGAAGTGATTTTGATACCTACCCCTAATTCGTTTGCTAAAATATTGGCTAAAGTTGTTTTACCTAATCCGGGAGGACCATGAAAAAGCGTATGATCTAAAGCTTCATCACGTTGGTTTGCAGCTTGTACAAAAACCTTTAAGTTTTCTAAAACCTGATCTTGTCCGGCAAAATCATCAAAAGACAGCGGACGCAGCTTGCGTTCGACATCATTTTCTTCGTGCGAATATTTTTGGTTGGTTGGATCTAAATTCTCGTTCATGGGAACAAAGATAAAAAGAAAAATGTTGATTGGTTACTTTTTATTTGATTGGCAGCGCGCGTTAGCGGTTGCAGCCTTGCTTGAGCTCTAAGCGCAAGGCACTGGAGCTTAAGCGAGGGTGTAAAACGCGCCCCGCCCTTGAAAAGGCGGGGAACGCTATGTTATTAATTTGTTGGTTTAGTTACTTTTATTTTATATAAATCTAAACGGCGGTCTTTTAAGTTTTTTACGGTTCCGTATTCGTGCAGATCTTTAAGTGCGTACAAATCTACATCGGCAATTAAAACCGCTTCTGCATTTGGCGTTGCTTCGGCTTTAATGGCGTTGGTAGGAAAGGCAAAATCGGACGGAGTAAATACGGCCGATTGTGCGTACTGAATATCCATGTTATTTACGCGTGGTAAGTTACCTACAGAGCCGGCAATGGCAACATAACATTCGTTTTCTATAGCGCGCGCTTGGGCACATGCACGAACGCGCATATAACCGTTTTGCGTATCTGTCATAAACGGAACGAATAGAATTTGCATGCCTTGTTCGGCTAAAATGCGTCCTAATTCTGGGAATTCGACATCGTAACAAATTAAAATTCCGATTTTTCCGGCATCGGTATCAAAAACTTTTATTTCGTTACCGCCTTGCATGCCGTAATATTTCATTTCGTTTGGCGTAATGTGAATTTTACTGTACGAATCGATTTGGCCGCTGCGATGGCATAAATACGTGGTGTTAAACAATTGGCCATTTATTACCTCGGGCATTGAACCTGCAATAATATTTACGTTGAATGAAATGGCGAATTGTTGAATTTTTTTAACAATTTCGTCGGTAGATTCGGCCAGCATATGCATGGCTTCGGCTTCGTACATATCGTTATACGGAGCCATTAACGGCGTGTTAAACAGCTCAGGAAATAAAATAAAATCGGATCCGTAGTCAGAAACGGTTCGAACAAAAAATTCAATCTGATCGTAAAACTCTTCAATATCTTTAAACAAACGCATTTGCCACTGAATTAGCCCCAAACGAATGGTGCTTTTGGTTGCAGAATACGATTTGGTTGCTGGTTCGTAATAAATGTTATTCCATTCTAGCAAGGTTGCGTATTCTAAAGATTCAGTATCTTCTGGTAAATATTTTTTTAGAATTTTTTTTACATAAAAATCGTTAGAAAGCTGAAAGGTTAAGGTTGGATCGTAAATTTCTTTCAGTTTTACTTTTTCGATATATTCACGTGGTGACAAATCGTGCGCATAATTGTGGTAATTTGGAATACGACCGCCAGCCATAATGGCACGCAAGTTTAATTGTTCGCACAATTCTTTACGTGCATCGTATAAACGACGTCCGATACGTAGTTGGCGAAATTCTGGATTCACAAAAATTTCGATGCCATACAAAACATCTCCATCGCTGGTATGCTTTAAAAATTTACCGTGCGAAATGATACTGTTGTAGCTGCTGGTTACTTTGGTATCAACCGAATCAATTATTATGGCTAATGAAACACCCACAATTTCTTCGTTAATGGTAACGCACATTTGGCCTTCGGGAAAAATTTCGATCAACTTTTCTAAATCTTTATAATCCCAAAGCTCATCAGGTTCGGTGCTATAAGCTGTTTTCATGCAGGTAATTAAATTATCGTAATCAGTAACTTCTAAGTTTCGGATCGCAATTTCCATATCCATAATCTAGTATTTTTAATTGATAACGTTTAAATTAAAAAAAATATTTGTTAATAGACAATTAAGCTTTTTATAAATAACATTAATAATTGTAACTTCGCTAAAATTTATACCAAATGAAAGTTAAAATATTATTGGCTGCTGTTGTTTTAACAGCTTCATTTACGGCAAAATCATGGGCTTGGGGAAGCACTGGGCACCGTATTGTAACCGAAATTGCAGAAAGAAACCTAACTAAAAAAGCTAAAAAGAATTTAAAGAAAGTTATTGGCGACCAAAAGTTGGCTTATTTTGCGAATTGGGCAGATTTTGTAAAATCTAACCCTGATTTTAAAGAAAAAGATAGCTGGCATTATTTAAACATTGAAGCTGGATTGGATAAAGATGGTTGTTATGAATCAATCGAATCGTCGAGCGATAGAAACTTATATAAAAGAAGTTTATTACTTATTGATGATTTAAAAAACAATAAGGAGTTAACGAATGAAGAACAGCGTGAAGCTTTGTATTATTTAGTTCATATGATTGGGGATGCACACCAACCGATGCACGTTGGAAGACCGGAAGATTTAGGCGGAAATAAAATTACCGTTGAATATTTTGGTCAACGCACAAACATTCATTCAGTTTGGGACAGTAAACTAATTGATAGCGAGCAATACAGCTACACAGAATACAGCGATATTTTAAACAACTTAACAAAAGAACAGATTAAAGAAGTTCAGGAAGGTGAATTAAAAGATTGGTTGTACGATGCGTACCTAAAAGCGACTGATATTTATAACGAAGTTGATAACAACAGAACGTTACGTTACGAATATCAATACAACAACAAATACAAGTTGGAAGAACAATTGCAGAAAGGCGGATTACGCTTAGCTAAAATTTTAAACGAAATATACGGATAATAAAAAAGGAGGTTTAAAACCTCCTTTTTTTATTTTTTACTAAATAGACCGCCTAACATACCGCCTAGGCCAGAGTTTTTACCTTCGTTTTTAGAATCAGTTAAAGCTGCTAACGCATCTTTTACATCAACTTTACCTTCGGCTAACTTATCTAAGCCAAAAGCGCTTAAATTGCTTAAAATACCGCCTGCATCTTTACCGCCTAATCCAGATAAAATATCTGTAATATTAAAACCAGATTCTCCTGATTCGTTTTTAGATTTAAAGAATTGTAAAACGGTTGGAATAACAGAAGAAGCGAATCCTTCAGCTTTTTTTGCATCAATACCAAACTTAGATGCTAAGTTGGTAGTTAAGCCAGAAACAATTTGACTTACTAAAGGATTAGAAGCTAAATTAGATTTTTCGTCATTAAATAATGCCAAAACTTCATTTGTTTTTCCTTGCTTTAACGCGTTAGAAATTCCATTAAAAATAGATTCACTGGTTTGTTCTGCAACTTCTGGTACTAACTTTTCGTCAGCAGAAATGGTGTGCATTTGTTGTTGCACAAAATTTTGAATAACAGAGGCAAATTGATTCATAAAGGTTGATTTAAATATGAATGGTTAAGATAATAAAAAAAGCTGCTCAATTGAGCAGCTTTTATATTATATTTTAGTGATGTAACTTTTCTTCACCTGGTTGAAAAGGTACCGTTTGTGGTACGAAATCAACGTCAAATCCTGGTTTAGAATAGTCATATGGCCATCTGTGAACTTCAGGAATAGCACCAGGCCAGTTTCCGTGAATTGGTTCTACAGGCGTAGTCCATTCTAAAGTTGTAGCTTTCCAAGGGTTTTGTGTAGCTTTCTTACCATAGAAAATACTAAAGAAGAAGTTCCATAAGAATACCAATTGGAATGCAGCACCTACTAATGCAAAAACAGTAATTAAGATGTTAACATCTACCATTTCGTCAAACATAGGGAATGCAGAATTTGTATAGTAACGACGAGGTAAACCTGCCATACCAATGAAGTGCATTGGGAAGAATACTCCGTACGAACAAACTGCTGTTACCCAGAAGTGAATGTAACCTAAGTTTTTATTCATCATACGTCCGTACATTTTAGGGAACCAGTGGTAAATACCAGCAAACATTCCGTATAATGCAGAGATACCCATTACTAAGTGGAAGTGAGCCACTACGAAATATGTATCGTGAACGTTAATATCTAATGTTGAATCTCCTAAAATAATACCAGTTAAACCTCCCGTGATGAATGTAGAAACCATTCCGATTGAGAATAACATGGCAGGGTTCATTTGTAAGTTACCTTTCCAAATTGTTGTAATCCAGTTAAACGCTTTTACTGCAGATGGAATCGCAATTAATAACGTTGTAAATGTAAACACAGAACCTAAGAAAGGATTCATACCAGAAACGAACATGTGGTGACCCCATACAATTGTAGATAAAAATGCAATTGCTAATACCGAGGTAATCATGGCACGGTAACCAAAAATTGGTTTACGAGCACTTGTAGCTAAAATTTCAGATACAAGACCCATAGCTGGTAAAATTACAATGTAAACCTCAGGGTGACCTAAGAACCAGAATAAGTGCTCGAATAAAACCGGAGAACCACCTTGGTAATGTAAAACTTCTCCAGCAATATAAATGTCTGATAAGAAGAATGAAGTACCAAAGCTTCTATCAAAAATTAATAATAACGCTGCAGATAATAATACAGGGAATGCAACAACTCCAATAATTGCAGTAACAAATAATGTCCAAATTGTTAATGGCATACGTGTCATTGTCATACCTTTTGTTCTTAAGTTAAGAACAGTAACGATATAGTTTAATGATCCCATTAATGATTGCATAATGAACAAAGCCATTGAAATTAACCATAATGTCATCCCTAAACCAGATCCTGGTATAGCTTGCGGCACAGCAGATAATGGAGGATAAATTGTCCAACCTGCAGAAGCTGGTCCTGATTCAACGAATAATGATGAAATCATGATTACTGAAGATAATGCAAAAATCCAGAATGATAACATATTCATAAAACCAGATGCCATATCACGTGCACCGATTTGTAATGGAATTAATAAGTTTGAAAACGTACCTGATAAACCAGCAGTTAATACAAAGAATACCATAATAGTACCGTGCATTGTAACTAAAGCTAAATAAGCGTCGTTTTTCATCACTCCTCCTGGAGCCATTTTTTCTCCTAAAAGGAATTTAAAGATACCGAACGATTCCTCAGGCCAGGCAATTTGCATACGGAATAATAAAGACATTACAATCCCTACTATACCCATAAGAATACCTGAAATAAGAAACTGTTTCGCGATCATTTTATGGTCCATACTAAAGATGTACTTTGTAATAAAAGTTTCTTTAGGATGATCCTCATGCGAATGATCTAGAGTTAAATCGTGTCCTACTGCTGACATATTATTGTGTTTAAAATAATATTTATAATTCTTTATTTGATTACTTGTGCTACAACTGCAGTTGAATCAACTGTAACGTTTTCTGGAACAACAAATCCTGCTTCATCAACGTGCACATTAGCATCTGTGTTATCTGAATTTGCTGCGATTGTTGTTTTTAACGTCTTTTGGTCTTTTAACCAATTGTTAAACTCTTTTTCAGATTCAACAACCACGCGCATTTGCATGTTGTAGTGAGAAGCTCCACAAATTTTATTACATAAAATTACGTAGTTAAATTCGTATGGATCTAAACCTTCTTCACCTTTAGCAATACGCTCAGCACTTTCTTTAGAACGAATTGCGTTAATATTATAAACATCTTCAATTACAGATGGTTTTTCACGCATTTCAGACGTAGTAATCGTTGGCGTAAAAGCAAACTGAGTTACCATTCCTGGAACAGCATTCATTTGTGCTCTAAAGTGAGGTAAATAAACAGAGTGTAAAACATCTTGAGAACGGATACGTAAAACTACTTTTTTACCAACAGGTAAATGCAATTCAGAAACAGCAATATCATCAGCAGCATTTGGATCAGACATATCAACACCCATGGTGTTAACACCTTCAATAAAACGAACGTTCGCTTTACCTAAAACATTGTCTTCACCAGCATAACGAGCTTCCCAACCAAATTGTTTAGCATAGATTTCAACATACATTACGTCTTCATCTTCATCAACAAACATAATATTTGTCCATCCGTAAAGACCATATAAAATTAAACCTGATAAAACAATTACTGGGATAATAGTCCACATAAACTCTAAACGGTCGTTGTCAGCAAAATAAAATGCTTTACGTCCTGCAATACCACGGCTTGCGAAAGCAAACCAGTGTAATAAAGTTTGAGTTAAAAGTTGAACTGCAAAAATAACAACTAATGAAATAATCATTAAGTTATCAACAGTTTCACCGTGTTCTGAGGCTGCATTGGTTAATAAAGGGAAATGCCCCCATTTAGCAATTGAGTAAATAGTTAAAATGTAAAGGAATGCTAAGAAACCAAACATTAAGTAACCATTTACATTATTGTCTCGCTCATTTGCAATCTCAGATGCGTCAGATGCTTCACCTGGAACTGATATTTGAGTTAGATCAAATATTTTAGTTAATTGCCAAACTGCAATTCCTAATAATACTACTACTATAAGTATCAATAAACTTGTCATTTGTTTATTACTTTAAATATTAATACTGAAAATGTTTACTTTCCTCCATTAATGGGTTTTTCTCAGCAACTAACGGTTGTTTAGCAATAGTGCTAAATGTACAGTAAATTAATAAACCAGCAAAGAAAGCAATTGCTCCTAATTCTGGTGCACCAATAAACCATTCATTACCTACTGTACCTGGCATAATCATTACGTAGAAATCTAAATAGTGACCTACTAAAATAAAAATACCAACCATAACGATAATCCAAGTTAAACGTTTGAAATCTGTGTTTAGTAAAATTAACAATGGTAAAACAAAGTTAAGTACTAACATACCAAAGAATGGTAAGTTGTAGTTTTCAATACGCGTGATATAATAAACAACCTCTTCAGGAATGTTTGAATACCATTGTAACATGAATTGTGAGAACCAAAGGTATGTCCAGAAAATTGAGAATCCAAACATAAATTTAGCTAAATCGTGTAAATGCGAAGTATTAACATTTGGTAAATAGCCATTAGCTCTTAAATAAATAGTAACCATTGCAATAACTGTTACAGCAGAAACTAAGAAAGATGCTAACACGTACCAACCGTATAATGTTGAATACCAGTGAGGATCAATTGACATAATCCAATCCCAAGAAGCAATAGATTCAGTAACAATAAAGAACGCTAAGAAAGCAGCTGATGCTTTAAAGATTTTTTTATAGTCTGAATTATCTGTAGCTGTATCTTGTGCAATTGAATGTTTACGAGCGTAAAAGCGGTAGTAATTCCACCCTGCTAAAATTAAAACAGCTGTAATTAACCAACGTGGTACATTTAAGTACGCGCTTTTACCTGCAACAATTGCATCGTAATTAGCACTAGCAGGATCGGTAACCCCCTCAGCCATCCATACAAATAAATGATTGAAATGAAGTCCAGAAAGAGCTAATAATACAAGGAAAATAATAGTACCTGGTAACAAATACCCTGTAATACCTTCCATCACTCTAAATAAAATTGGAGACCAACCTGCCATAGCAGCATTTTGAATAGCGTAAAACGCTAAAACTCCAACAGAAATTAATAATGCAAAAATACATGCAACATAAACCGCAGCCCAAGGTCTATTTTCTAAACCATGTAAAACGTGCTCTAAATGTGCTTGATGTTCTTCTGCATGTAGATCAGCTGCTGCAGTAGCAGCAACTGATTCTGTATCATGAGCAACATGAGCTGTAGCAGCATCATGATGGCCGTGTTCTCTGGCTTGTAAGATTTGTTCAACTTCTTGCGTTGTAGAAGGTGCACTTAAAAACCCAATTGCGATTCCTACGATCCCTAAAGCCATAAGGATAAAAGCAAAAGTTTTTAATTTGTTTGAAAAAATATACATATCTAAACTTTCAAATTTTTACTTAGTTAATTCTCCTTTTAACTTCATTACGTGATCAGCTACTAACCATCTCTCAGTTTGAGATAATTGATTAGCATGTGAACCCATCGAGTTTAATCCATAAGTTTCAACGAAGAAAACTGATCCTGCAGTAATATCTCTATCTGCATAGCTTGGTACGCCAAGAAATTTTTCACGTTTAACTAAAACACCTTGACCATCACCTTTAGCTCCGTGGCAAACTGCACAGTAAATACCGTACAATTGTGCTCCTTCAGCAGCTTGTTTTTCGGTTAAGGTTTCAAATGGTGATTTAGTATTATGAGATAACATTAAACCTTCTGTAGTATTCGGAAGATCGTACGGCGTGTAACCGCGTTTAATACTTCCTTCTGCTGGTAATTGTCCTTCTTTTCCGTTTTTAAATGCAGGTACTTCTGAATACGTTTCATAAGCAACTGATCTGTACATGTTCGGAAACAACTCGTAGTTTGGTTTTGATTTGTTAAAGCATGATGTTGCAACAAACGAAACACCTGCTAATACAAATAACTTATATATAGATTTCATCATGTTCATTTATTATTGCTTATCAATTACTTTAATTTCAACCGCACCCGTTTCTTTAAAGAAAGAAATCATTTCTTCTTCGTTATCTTTAACAGAAACTTCCATTAAAAAATGGTCATCAGTTGTTCTTACATCTGGATTTTCAGCTTTTTTAAATGGCCATAATTTACTTCTCATATAAAAAGTAAGAACCATTAAATGGGCTGCAAAGAAAACAGTCAATTCGAACATAATTGGAACGAATGATGGCATATTCTGAATGAATGTAAAGCTTGGTTTACCACCAATATCTTGAGGCCAGTCAGAAATCATCATGTAATTAATCATCCAAGTTCCGAAAGATAAACCACATAAACCATAAAGAAAAGCGCAAATTGCTAATCTTGTAGGAGCAAGCCCCATAGCCTTATCTAAACCATGAACTGGGAATGGCGTATAAATTTCTTCAATATGATGATGAGCAGAACGTGTTTTATGAACTGCCTCCATTAATACGTCATCATCATTATATAATACGTGTAAAACTTTTGTACTCATGATCTATTAATGATTATGGTTTGTATGATCGTTTTCTCTAGCTTTTTTGAAATACTCACCAGAAGATTTCAAAATAGTTTTTACTTCAGCTTGCGAAATAACTGGGAAAGTTCTTGAGTATAATAAGAATAACACGAAGAAGAATCCAATTGTTCCGATATAGAATCCAGCATCAACAAAAGTTGGCTGGAACATTGTCCAAGATGATGGTAAATAGTCACGGTGTAACGATGTAACAATAATTACAAAACGCTCAAACCACATTCCGATGTTTACAACAATCGAAATAATGAATGACCACATGATAGATGTTCTAATTTTTTTGAACCACATAACTTGTGGAGAAATTACGTTACATGTCATCATTAACCAATATGCCCACCAGTAAGGTCCTGTAGCACGGTTTAAGAAAGCATATTGTTCGTATTCTACACCAGAGTACCATGCAATAACTAATTCAGTAATATAAGCAACCCCAACAATAGAACCTGTAATCATTACAATAATGTTCATTAATTCTATATGCTGAATTGTAATATAATCTTCAAGATTAACAACTTTTCTCATAATGATAAGTAAAGTATTAACCATTGCGAATCCTGAGAAAATAGCACCTGCCACGAAATATGGAGGTAAAATTGTTGTATGCCATCCTGGAATTACAGACGTAGCAAAGTCAAAAGATACAATAGTGTGTACTGATAATACTAACGGAGTAGCTAAACCAGCTAATACTAATGAAACTTCTTCAAAACGTTGCCAATCTTTAGCTCTACCAGACCATCCGAAAGAAACGATTGAATAGATACGTTTTGCGAATGGAGTTATAGCACGGTCACGTAACATAGCAAAGTCAGGTAATAAACCGGTCCACCAGAAAACTAATGAAACTGATAAGTACGTAGAAATTGCAAATACGTCCCATAATAACGGTGAGTTAAAGTTAACCCATAATGACCCAAATTGGTTTGGAATTGGTAATACCCAGTATGCTAACCATGGACGACCCATGTGAATAATTGGGAATAAACCTGCTTGACATACAGAGAAAATTGTCATCGCCTCAGCAGAACGGTTAATAGCCATTCTCCATTTTTGACGGAATAACAATAATACTGCAGAAATTAATGTTCCGGCGTGACCGATACCTACCCACCATACGAAGTTGGTAATATCCCAGGCCCAGCCTATTGTTTTATTTAATCCCCATGTTCCAATACCTGTAGATACTGTATAAATAATACAACCTACTCCCCATAAAAAAGCTACTAAAGCAATAGTAAAAACAGTCCACCATTGTTTATTCGCTCTCGTTTCTACTGGACGAGCAATATCTACAGTTACATCGTGATAAGATTTATCACCAAGAACTAAAGGTTTTCTAATCGGTGCTTCGTAATGAGACGACATATCCTTTATATTGTTTCTAATTAATAATTATAATTGAGTATTTCTAACTTTTACGTTATAGAATACGTTAGGTTTAGTTCCTAAGTGCTCTAGTAAATGGTAAACTCTTTCGCCTTCTGCTAATCTAGCAACGTCAGAAGCTTTATTATTTACGTCACCAAACGTCATTGCTCCTGTTGAACAAGCAGAAGAACAAGCTGTTTGGAATTCATTAGCATCAACTGGTCTACCTTCACGTTTTGCAGTTAAGATAGTTAATTGAGTCATTTGAATACACATAGAACATTTTTCCATAACACCACGAGAACGAACGTTAACGTCTGGGTTTAACACCATACGTCCAATACCGTTATTCATGTTATAATCAAAGGCATCATTTTCACTGTATAAGAACCAGTTGAAACGACGAACTTTATAAGGACAGTTGTTTGCACAGTAACGAGTACCTACACAACGGTTGTACGCCATTTGGTTTTGACCTTGACGACCGTGTGAAGTTGCAGCTACAGGACAAACAGTCTCACATGGAGCATGGTTACAATGTTGACACATAACTGGCTGGAAAACAACTTGAGGATTGTCATTTGCATGCTCTAATCCGTTAAAAGTTTTCACGTTTTCAATTAATCCGCTTGCATCGTTTTTAACCACTACATCATCAGCAAATGTATCTTCTGAAGAATAATAACGGTCAATACGTAACCAGTGCATATCTCTAGATCTTCTTACCTCGTCTTTACCAACAACTGGTACGTTATTTTCTGAGTGACATGCAATAACACAAGCACCACAACCTGTACAAGAGTTTAAATCGATAGATAAGTTGAAATGGTGACCAATAGAACGATCAAAAGATTCCCAAATGTCTACACTTGGAGAAGTTACTGGAGTAGGTTGGTGATCTAAAGATACCATAGGAATTATATTCCATTCAGAAGCATCTTTTGTATTGAAAACTTCTAATGTAGTTTCCTTAACAATATCTCCTCTACCCATTAACGTTTTTTGCAACTGAACACAAGCGAACTCATGATCACCAGAAACTAAAGCAACTGAAGCCGTTTGCTCTGCATTTTGATTTGCGTATAATTTATATGCGCTAACACCAACCTGCATTTCTTTCTGAATTCCTTCTTGTTTACCGTAACCAAAAGCTAAACCGATAGTACCAGCAGCTTGACCTGGCTGAATTAAAGCAGGAACTTTATCTAAAGTTACATCACCAACAGTTATAGAAACATAACTACCGTTTAGTGCTCCATTAGCAACGTTATAGTTTTTAACTCCTAAAGCTTCAGCATCAGCTCTAGAAATTGTTACATAGTTATCCCAAGTTGTACGAGTAATTGGATCTGGGAACTCTTGTAACCAAGGGTTATTTGCTTGTTGCCCATCACCCATTCCTACTTTAGTATATAATACTAAATCTAATCCTTGGTGTTTTGCTTTAGCTAAATTACCAGCAGCAACATTAGCATCAAAAGAAGATGCATTTGCAGTAGCAGTATAATCGGCTTGGTAGAAACCGTCGTGAACTAACTGATTCCAAGTTTTACCAGAAACAGTTGCTAAACCAACAGCTTTTACATAATCGTAATAAGAAGTTGAATTACCTGTCCATGCTAATAAAGCTTCTTGGAACTGTTTTGTATCAAACAAAGGACGTATTGTTGGCTGAATAACAGAATAATGTCCTTTAGCCATAGCAACATCACCCCATGATTCTAAATAATGAGGAGCTGCAGCAGCAATTTTAGAATGTACAGCTGTTTCATCTTCTTTTAAAGTAAATGTAACAGCAAGTTTAGTTTTAGCTAAACCTTCAGCAAAATCAGCACCATTAGCCAATGTATAAACTGGGTTAACACCAGACATAATTAACGTATGTACTTGACCAGCTTTTAAATCTTGAACTAACTGAGCTACATCAGCATCATTTCCTTGGCGAACAAATTTAGGAACACCAGGTAAAAAAGCTTCAGATTGTAATGCAGTATTAATAGCAAAAACTAATTTTTGTGCATCAACATCATCAATACCAGAAACAACTACTGCTTTAGATTTAGCAGAAAGTATTTGTTGGATTGCTTTGTTTACTAACGCTTCTTTATCACCTAAAGAAGGTACTGAAACTGAAGAACCAGTAACAGCATTGTATATTTTTACTAAAATATGTTTTTGTTCAGCAACATTCACAGGAATACGAACATCAGCATTAGCACCAGATAATGACATGATTGACTCAGCCTGAATATGTTTAGACATTTTTCCGTTTTTAGGCACACGGTTACTAGCATAAGCTGCATCGTATCCACCACCTTGCCAGTCTCCTAAGAAATCAGCTCCAACAGAAAAAATTACGTCAGCAGCAGCAAAATCATAATCTGCTAAAGCACGCTCGCCATAAACTTGTTGGTAAGCATCTAAAGCTTTAGATGAAGAAACAGCATCATAAACAACATGTTTTGTTGTAGGATATTTAGCTGTAAATTCAGCGATTAATTTGTCTGTTGACGGAGAAGCCATTGTGTTTGTTAAAACAACAATTTTACCTCCAGTAGCCTGCGCATCGTTTAACGATTGTGAAACAGTTGACAATACTGTATCCCAAGATGCTTCTTTACCTTCAACAAGCGGCGCTTTTAAACGAAAGTTATCGTACAATGACAAAACAGATGCGTGAACACGAGCGTTAGCTCCAGTTCTTGCCTTGTCTAAATTATTGTTTTCAACTTTAATTGGACGACCTTCACGAGTTTTGATTAATACGTTAGCAAAATCAAATCCATCTGCAATAGAAGTTGCATAGTAATCCGCTACACCAGGAATAATTTGATCTGGCTGAACTACATAAGGAATAGATTTTACAACTGGGCCTTCACAAGCTGCTAATGTTGCAGCAGCAGTACTAAACCCAACGTATTTCAAAAAGTCACGACGAGTAGTAGATGAAGCAGATAGTTTTTCTGCATCTCCTAAGAATTCATCTGTAGGAATTTCTTCAACAAACTCGTTGTTTCTTAGCGTCTCAACAATAGAGCTATTTTCGTTAAGCTCTTCAACACTTGTCCAGTATTTTTTGTTTGATGCCATTTTATATAGATATTAACTTCTTTATATTATTAATAGTGACATTTACCACATTCTAAACCACCCATTTGAGCAACGGTAACTTTCTCAACACCGTATTTTTTAGCAAGCTCTTCGTGTACTTTAGCATAGTAATCGTTACCCTCAACTTTAACATTTGTCTGTCTGTGACAGTCAATACACCATCCCATAGTAAGCGGTGAATATTGTCTAACAACTTCCATTGTTTCAACAGGACCGTGACATGTTTGACATTCTAAACCAGCAACAGTAACGTGTTGTGAGTGGTTAAAGTATGCAAAATCAGGTAAGTTGTGAACGCGAACCCATTTAACAGGAGTTTGCTCACCAGAATACTCACGTGTCTCTGGATTCCAACCTACTGCATTGTATAATTTTTGAATTTCTTGAGAATAGAATTCTTTAGAATGCGTAACGTAAACCGAGTCAGGAGCACCTTCGAATGAACTAATATTTTCGTGACAGTTCATACAAACGTTTAACGAAGGAATACCAGACGTTTTAGATGTTCTAGCTGCAGAGTGACAGTATTTACAGTCAATTCCATTTTCGCCGCGTGTATTTTGTGAGAGAAGTGAATTGGTTGCACTGGCTCATAACCCTGATCTACACCTAACTGCATGAAATAACCATACATAAACCATGCACCAGCAATTAATAAAACAATTGCACTAACAAGCATTAAAAACTGGTTACGTACAAAAGCCTTCCAAATTGGCAATGAGTTTTCAGTAGAATATTCAATTCCGTTAGCTTTAGCAATTTTAGTTAAAACTGTTTTAACCAAAATTAGAACAGTGATTAATAATCCTAAAACAATAGCTAATAAACCTAAAACTAAGTTGTTAGAAATTGCATCTTGATTACCACCCTGTCCTTGTGTAGTTGCAGTAGTTGCAGCATTTGCTTGAGGTTCAGCCTTTGGCTCATCAGTATAAGCTAAGATATTATCAATATCTTGGTCTGACAACTGAGGGAATCCTGTCATTACAACGTTATTCCACTCTGCAAAAAGCTTAACAGCCTCTGGATCACCAGCTTTAATCATGGCGCTACTGTTTCTAATCCAGTCGCCTAACCAAGCACGGTCTCTAACTTCACCAATCCCTCGTAAAGGCGGCCCAGTCATTTTACTATCCAACTTGTGACAAGCAGCACAGTGTGTGTTAAAAAGTACCTTTCCTTGTGCTGCATCGCCCGATCCAGCATCTTGAGCAAAGGAGCTTAGTGTTAGCGACCAAACAAGGGCTAAACTAAACATTAATTTTTTTGAAAACGAACTATGGTTTCCCACTTTTCTCATAATTAAATTGATTATCAACAAAATTTGGTATAATTTTTCCATTCAGAACGGAGCATACCCTATTTACAAACTCCAACAAAAATACAACATAACATTGATTTTATAAACCTTAAAATAAGCCAGATATTAATTTAAAACAATTCTAAATAACATAATTGGTTTTTAGACATTAAATTAATTGTACTTTTGTAAGGAACAAGTACAATTTGATACAAACAATTTATGAAAAAAATAATTTTACTCGTTTTTCTATCGGTTATAAGTAGTAATTTCTATGCTCAGAGCAGTAATACAATTACTACAAACGATTCAAAAATTAACAATTTACTGGAAGAAAAAAGAAAGATAAACTCTAAAATAACCATTAACGATCAGTATAAAGTTCAGATTTATCATGGTGACATTGAGACCGCTCGTAAAACTTTAGAAGATTTTAATAGCAAGTTTGAAGATTATGACGGTACGATAGTTTTCTCATCACCTAATTATAAATTATGGATCGGACCGTTTAAAAACAGAATTCAGGCAACTAAAGCATGGTCTGAAATTAAAGAAAGTTATTCTAGAGCATTAATTATTAAACCAAGCAAATAATTAAACTTTTATAAATAAAAAAAGCTACCTAAATGGTAGCTTTTTTTATTTTGAATTATCTTTTTAATTTTTTCTTCACCTCAATTTGGTGGAAAGCTTCGATAATGTCGTATTCTTTAATATCGTTGTAGTTTTTAATTTGCATACCACAATCGTATCCTTTAGAAACTTCTTTCACATCATCTTTAAATCGTTTTAAGGTTGCTAATTCACCTGTGTAAATTACAACACTTTCACGAATTAAGCGGATTTTGCTTGAACGTAAAATTTTACCATCGGTAACCATACACCCGGCAATTGTACCAACTTTAGAGATTTTAAAGGTTTCACGAATTTCAGCAGTACCCAAAATTTCTTCTTTTAATTCTGGAGATAACATACCTTCCATCGCATCTTGAATATCATCAATCGCATCGTAAATAATAGAATACGTTTTGATATCGATTTCTTCTTTATCTGCTAATTGTTTAGCACTTGCTTGAGGACGAACGTTAAATCCGATAATAATTGCATCAGATGCAGACGCTAACAACACGTCAGATTCTGTAATCGCACCAACACCTTTGTGAATGATTTTGATTTGAATCTCGTCTGTAGATAATTTTTGGAATGAATCTGATAAAGCTTCTACCGAACCGTCCACGTCACCTTTAAGAATAATATTTAACTCTTTAAACTGACCTAAAGCGATACGACGACCAATTTCTGCAAGTGTGATGTGTTTTTGTGCACGAACCGATTGCTCACGTAACAACTGCGTACGTTTAACCGCAATTTGTTTCGCTTCACGCTCGTCTTCAAATACATTAAATTTATCACCCGCAGTTGGTGCACCATCTAATCCTAAAATAGAAATTGGAATAGAGGGACCTGCTTGCTTAACCGCATTACCACGTTCGTCAAACATAGCACGAACTTTACCATGATTTTTACCTGCTAAAACATAATCACCAATACGTAATGTACCAGCTTGTACTAACATAGTAGTTACATAACCACGACCTTTGTCTAATTGCGCCTCTACAACAGTACCAACAGCTGGTTTGTCTGGATTTGCTTTTAATTCTAAAACTTCTGCCTCTAATAAAACTTTTTCAAGTAATTCTTTCATTCCGATTCCTTGCTTAGCCGAAATATCTTGAGATTGGTATTTACCACCCCAATCTTCAACTAAGTAATTCATTCCAGCAAGTTTTTCTTTAATCTTTTCTGGGTTAGCCGTTGGCTTATCAACTTTATTGATAGCAAAAATAATTGGCACCCCAGCCGCTTGCGCGTGAGAAATTGCTTCTTTTGTTTGTGGCATGATATCATCATCAGCCGCAATAACAATAATTACAATATCTGTAATTTGTGCTCCACGTGCACGCATGGCAGTAAATGCCTCGTGACCTGGTGTATCTAAAAACGTAATACGTTGTCCGTTAGAAAGTTTTACGTTATAAGCACCGATGTGCTGCGTAATACCTCCAGACTCACCCGCAATAACGTTTGTTTTACGTACGTAATCTAATAAAGATGTTTTACCGTGGTCCACGTGCCCCATTACGGTAACAATAGCCGGACGTTCTTGTAAATCTTCTTCATTATCTTCTACCACTACAATTGCATCTTCAATATCAGAAGTTGTGAATTCTACTTGATATCCAAATTCATCAGCAACAATAGTTAAGGTTTCTGCATCTAAACGTTGGTTCATGGTAACCATGATTCCTAACGACATACATGTTCCGATTACTTTTGTAATTGGTACATCCATCATTGATGCAATTTCACCAACGGTAACGAATTCAGTAACTTTTAAAATTCTACTTTCTGCTTGAACCGCGCGCATCTCATCATCCGTTTTTTGACGGTGAACATCTCTTTTATCTTTACGATATTTAGCAGATTTAGATTTTGTGGTTTTGTTTTGTAGCCTTTCTAAAGTTTCTTTAATCTGATTTTTAACTTCTTCTTCTGTTGGCTCAACTTTTACAGCTGGTGCAGGACGATTGTTCCCTTTTTTGAATCGATCGTTTTTATTAAAGTTACGGTTAGGTTGTTGCGAACGGTTGTTATTGTTGTTTGCATTACCACCTTCTTTATTAGCGTTATTTGCTGTATTAGTGCCTTCGCCTTGTGGTTTAACAATGCGTTTGCGCTTGTTTTTGTTCTGAGAATTATTATCTCCAGCTTTATTACCTGGCCCTTTAGCATTGTTTTTAGGATCTTCTTTTTTCTTTTTTGGTTTATCAAATTGTGATAAATCAATTTTTTGACCTGTAAATGAAGGACCCGATAAGGTTTGGTAATTAGTTGCAATAACAGTTTCCTCAGGGGTAGTAGGATTTGCGGCATCAGTTGTTGCAGAAACTGCAGCTTTTGGTGCGTCCTCCTGATTTTTTTGAGGTTGTTTCACTTTATTAAATTCTTGAGCGTCTTTATCTTTATTTTCAGACTTTGTTTTGTTTTGTTTTGGAGTAGTAGTTGTTGGTGTTGGTTTTTCTTCTTTAGCTGGTGTTGCTGCAGGAGCTGCATCAGCTTCAGTAGGCTTTACGTCCGAATTTGTAGTAGATTTAACTTCAGTTTTGTTTGTGTTCAATTCAATTTTATCAACAAATTTAGGTTTAGCAATTTCAGCTTTCGCTTTAACAACTTCTTTTTCTTTTTGTTGACGACGTTTTTCCTCCTCTTCTTTTTGCTTTTGTAGCTCTTTCTCTTTTTGGATTCGTAACGCTTCTTTTTCTTTACGAATTTCTTCAGTTGCTTCTATAGATTCAACTTTTTTACCTTTATCGGCAGAGAATTGAGCAGATAAGAGTTTTTCTTCCCCCTTCGAAATTTTGGCATTTGGATTCGAGTCAATAGTGTGACCTTTTGACTTTAAGAAATCCACAGCGCGATCTAGAGAAATATTTAATTCCTTTAAAACTTTATTAATTCTTATTACTCTTTCTTCAGACATAAATCTTTTATTTTCTATTTTATGGGTTGTTTTACATTGTTATACAGTTTTTAAATGATTATTGATCTAATTCATTTTTTAAAATTTGAACAACTTCTACAACGGTTTCTTCTTCTAAATCAGTTCTACGAACTAACTCTTCGATTTTTAATTTAAGTACATCGCGGGCTGTTTCTAAACCAATTTTTAAAAACTCCTCGATTACCCACTCTTCAATTTCATCATCAAATTCACTTAACGCCACATCATCTTCTTCAATAATATTTGCGCCTTCACGAATTACGTCAATTTCATATCCGGTTAATAAACCAGCCAATTTAATGTTTTGACCTCCACGTCCGATGGCTTTTGAAACTTCTTCGATTTTCAAAAACACTTCGGCTTTTTTATTTTCTTCATCGATTTCTACAGAAGATACTTGCGCTGGTGCTAAAGCACGGCGAATAAATTCTTCTGAGTTATCTGTATAAGGAATTACGTCTATATTTTCATTACGCAACTCACGAACAATACCGTGAATACGAGATCCTTTTACCCCAACACATGCTCCTACAGCATCGATACGGGTATCAAAAGTTTCTACAGCTACTTTGGCTTTTTCTCCTGGAATACGAACTACTTTTTTGATAAAAATATGTTCGTCAGCAATTTCAGGAATTTCTTGTTCGAATAATTTTTCTAAAAACGTTTCTGACACACGTGACATGATCACTTGTGTTTTATTTCCTTTTAATTCTACAGAATCAATTACTCCTTTAATAACATCTCCTTTTTTGAAATAATCGTTCGGGATTTGTTTTTCTTTCGGTAATACAATTTCGTTATTGTCATCATCATGTAAAATAGCAACTTTTGGACGTACGTGGTGTACTTCTGCTTGGTAAATAGTTCCTATTAAATCGTGAAAATGTTTAAATAAGTTGGTATTATCAACTTCTTGAATTTTTGTAATTAAGTTTTGGCGTAAGGCTAAAATAGCTCTACGTCCTAGGCTCATTAATTTTACAGATTCTGACACGTCTTCATCAACTTCAAAATCAGGTTCAATTTTACGAGCTTCTGATAATGAGATTTCAGAGTTTTCATCTTCTACTTCACCATCGTTTACAACAGTTCGGTTTCTATAAATCTCCATATCACCTTTATCAAGGTTGATAATGATATCAAAATTATCGTCAGATCCGTAACGCTTCTTAAGGGCGTTTCTAAAAACTTCTTCTAATATAACCACCGTGGTTACATCGTCTAATTTTTTTCTAATCTTAATTCTTGAATCGATTCGATTAATTCTTTATTCTCCATGCGGAATATATCTTTTAAAAAACAATTATAACTGTAGCACTTTTAATTTCGTCATACGGTAACGTAAGTGTTTTTTCAACCGTATGTTTTCCTTTACCAATTGGCTTAGGCTCTCTAACTGACCATGTAAAGGTAACATTTTCTGTAGTAACTTCTGCAATAACAGCTTCAAACTTTTCACCATTGGTTTGCAAAACCGCTACATTTCTACCCTTGTTTTTAGCAAATTGTCTTGGCAAACTAAACGCAGTTAATGCGCCGTATGAGGCAACTTCTAATTCAAAATCAACTTCTTCGCGATCTAAATTGTGCTCTACCGCTCGAGAAACATCAATACAATCTTGAATACTTACACCATTATCTCCATCGATAATGATTTGTATTTTATTTGCTTCACTAATTGTTAAGCTAACCAAAAACAAGTCTTCGCGTTGTTCTAAAGCCGCTTGTAATAATGAATTTACTTGCTCTTTAAATGTCATAACTTTATAAAAAGAGGGAAGCACCGCTTCCCTCATTATTTAACTTTTATATAAAATAACGGGGCAAATATACAAAAAAATATTTAATTATTGATTATCAAACCTATAATGATTCTTTTTTTTTTACTTTTTACCCAAAAAAAACACGAATTTAATTTATTCTTCCAAACTTATATTTTTGAGTTTTGAAACAGAATAAAAAAAGCCCGAATAAAAATTCGGGCTTTTGTTGGCCTACTAGGACTCGAACCTAGAACGACTGAACCAAAATCAGCTGTGTTACCATTACACCATAGGCCAATACTATTTTGTAGTATTACGCTGGCAAAATTACGCCTTTTTTAATAGTAAGCAAGTCTTTGTCTAATAAAAAAACAACTTTTTTAACCACAAAAACCAAACACACTGGCAGTAAAAGCTTTAAGAGTTTAAATACTTTTAAAAACAGAATAAAAAAAAGCCCGAATAAATATTCGGGCTTTTGTTGGCCTACTAGGACTCGAACCTAGAACGACTGAACCAAAATCAGCTGTGTTACCATTACACCATAGGCCATACTATTTTTATAAAAAAAGTATGTTTTAAAATGTTGGTCTACTAGGACTCGAACCTAGAACGACTGAACCAAAATCAGCTGTGTTACCATTACACCATAGACCAGTATCTGCACCTTAAAAGCCAGTGCTTCTGTAATGCGAGTGCAAATGTATAACATTTTTCTTTGTGTCCAAATAAATTTTCAAAAAAAAATACATTTTTAAAAATCAACCTAATAATTACAAAAAAAAGTTTTTCTTTGTATAGCTAATTATAAAAGCTTCAATTAAATAATTTCTCGAATGAATTTTAATTTTAAAAAATGGAATACAATTGGAGGTTGGATTGTATTTATTATAGCTCTTACAACCTATGTACTTACAACCGAACCAACTGTTAGTTTTTGGGATTGTGGGGAATACATTACAACCTCTGCAAAACTTCAGGTTGGGCACCCACCAGGCGCTCCCTTATTTCAAATGATAGGTGCTTTTATGTCTATGTTTGCTTCTAAACCAGAAAACGTAGCATACATGGTTAACTTAATGAGTGCGTTATCTTCTGCCTTAACAATTTTATTTATGTTTTGGTCTATGACCTTAATTTTAAAAAAGTTAGTAAATTATAAGGTTTCAGAAAACCAAACCATTCAAGGAATTGTAATTTTAGGAGCAGCAGCCATTGGTTCATTAGCTTACACATTTTCAGACAGCTTTTGGTTTAATGCTGTTGAAGCGGAAGTTTATGCCATGGCATCACTTTTAGTAGCTGTTTTAGTTTGGGCTGCATTACATTGGGAAGAAGAAATGGATGCGCCAAAAGGAAACAGATGGTTGCTTTTAATTGCTTTTATTATCGGCCTTTCTTTTGGTGTTCACATTATGGCATTGCTTACAATCCCATCAATCGGATTGATTTATTACTTTAAACGCTATGAAAAAATCACGTTATTCAATTTTATAATTGCAAACGTTTTAATTGTTGCACTTTTATATTTCATTTTTAAATTTTTATTCCCGTTTATATTAGCATTATTCGGAAAAACCGAAATTTTCATGGTAAACAGTTTAGGTTTACCGTTTAATTCTGGAACTATTTTTACAGCAGTTGTAATTGTAGCCTTATTTATCTTTTTTATTAAAAAAACCAACAAACCAGAAAAAGCAAAACAAAACACCATTGTTTTATCTTTTCTATTTTTATTTATTGGTTTTACAACCTGGTTAATGTTACCAATTCGTGCCAACGCAAACGTAGTTATTAACGAAAATAAACCATCTGATGCGGCCGAACTTTTAGCTTATTACAACCGCGAGCAATACGGAGAACAAAATACATTTTGGGGGCCATATTATACAGATGCATTTGCGAGCACCAGCACAAAAAATCCGTTTAAAGATGCAAAACCAAACTACGAACGTGATGCAGCCACAGGCAAATATGTAATTGTAAACGATTATAAAAACGCAGAAACTAATCCGAACGAAGATCATGTTGGATTTTTACCTCGTTTAACAAGCCGTGATCATGCCGAAAATTATATGGCATTTACCAGCGTTCCGAAATTTACCATTAAACCAGAATATAGTGGTGAAGATGAATTGGTAGAAATTGTTCAAGGCGTTCGCGAAGGTTTTGCAACCGGCAAAATTGGCAACGACGGTATGTTAGATTTTTTTAGAGCATACGGCCCGTATATCAATATTGAAAAACCAAGTTTTTGGGATAACATGAAATACATGTTTGAATATCAGTTTGGTTACATGTACGGACGTTATTTGTTATGGAATTTTGTTGGAAAACAAAATGACGAACAAGGCCGTTACGACAACAAAAACGGAAACTGGTTAAGCGGAATTAATTTTATTGATGAAATTCGTTTAGGCAAACAAACCGATTTACCAAGCGATATTGCAAATAATGAAGGTAGAAACACGTATTACTTTTTACCATTTATATTAGGCTTGGTTGGTATGATTTTTCATTACAACAAAGACAAAAAAAGCTTTTATGTAATGTTGGTGCTTTTCTTATTCACCTCATTAGCTTTAAAAGTTTTCTTAAACGAACGTCCGTTTGAACCGCGCGAGCGCGATTATGCCGTAGTTCCATCTTTCTACGTATTTGCTATTTGGTTAGGATTCGGAGTTTATGCCTTGTTTGATGAAGCAAAACGTTTTTTAAGCCCTAAAATAGCTGCACCAATTGTATTGGGCGTAAGTTTATTGGCAGCTCCGGTATTAATGGCAACCCAAAACTGGGACGACCATAATCGTTCAGGCCGTAATTCGGCATGGGCAATGGCAAAAGCGTATTTAGATTCGTGCGAACCAAATGCAATTTTATTTACCATTGGTGATAACGATACGTTCCCGCTTTGGTACATGCAAGAAATAGAAAATTATCGTACCGATGTACGTATTGTAAATACGCAGCTAATTTATACCGATTGGTACATTGATCAAATGAAAGCCAAAGCGCACGATTCTGATCCGCTACCAATTACCTTTACACACGATCAGTACGTGGGTAACAAACGCGATTTAGTGTTAATTGAAGAAATTACAAAAGATACATTAGATATTAAAGAATACATGGATTTCATTAAATTAGATGATCCGCGTAGCACCCGTACCTTACGTAACGGACATACCATTAATATTGCTCCAGGTAGAAATATCGAAATTCCGGTAAACAAAGAAAATGTATTGAAAAACGGATTGGTAAATCCAAAATTCGCAGATTCAATAGTTGATAAAGTTGTAATCAACATCAAAGATCAAGCAATCTCGAAAAACAGATTGATGATGTTAGATATTATTGCAAACAACAACTGGGAACGTCCAATTCATTTTACTGGTGGAAGCTTTGGTGATGATGATTATATTTGGATGAAAGATTACTTGCAGTTAAACGGATTAGTTTTTCAATTGGTTCCTATTAAAACACCGTTCGCAAACAGCCGCAGCGTTTTAGATATGGGCCGAATTGATTCGGATAAAATGTACAAAACCGTAATGTCTTGGGATTTAGGCAGCAATGGCGATCCAAATGTTTATCATGATCCAGAAACGCGCCGTCAGGTAATTAATTACCGATCTAACTTAGCCAGATTAACCGAACAGCTTTTAGCTGAAGGTAAAAAAACAGAAGCTAAAAATGTTATTGAATTAGCAGTAACAAAATTCCCGGTAGAAAAATTTGGTTTTTATACCTTGGTAGATCCGTTTGTAAATGGTTATTACCAGGTAGGTGAAAAAGACAAAGCTCGTAAGTTAGCCGAAAGCTTAATTAACAAACAAATTGAAGTTTTAAATTATTACGAAAAAGGAGATATTAATTTTCAAAACGAAAATTATTTTGAAATTGCGCAGAATTTAGAAATCTTCAGAACCTTTTTGATAACCATGCAAGAAAACGGAGATAACGAGTACTACGAAAAATACCGAAAAGTTTTTAACGACTGGAATGGTATTTATGAACGTTTTGGTCGTGATATGGAATAACAATAAAATTGAAAAAACACGGAATTTACAAGTTGTAAATTCCGTATTTTTGTTTTTATGAAATGGTATTTTGTAAAATCTCCCACTTGGGTTAAATGGTTGTTTACTACACAAACCTGGAGCATCCCAACCGATGAAAAATACGTTTATTTAACTTTTGATGACGGCCCAATTCCTGAGGTTACGCCATGGGTTTTACATGTTTTAAATCAGTTTCAGATTAAGGCAACCTTTTTTTGTATTGGTGATAACGTACAAAAACATCCAGAAGTTTATAAGCAAGTACTTGCTGAAGGGCATCAAATCGGAAATCATACCTTTAATCATTTAAACGGATGGAAAACCAATACGCAATTGTATTTAGCCAATATGGCTCAAACCGAATCCATCATTCAAAACAGCAATAAGCTATTCCGCCCGCCTTATGGTAAAATAACACCAAAGCAAAGCGATAAGTTAATTAGCCAAGGTTATAAAATAATAATGTGGGATGTTTTAAGTGCCGACTTTGACCAAACCATTACGCCAGAAATGTGTTTACAAAACGTAATTCAGAACACAACATCCGGTTCTATAATTGTATTTCACGACAGCATTAAAGCCAAAATAAACCTAGAATATGCTTTACCTAAAACCATTGCATATTTGCTAGATCAGGGCTATAAATTTAAAACGCTTTAAGATTATCTCTTAAAGCGTTTTTTTTATTTTAAAGTTCGTAAAGTTAAAACTGTAATTTCGGGCCAAACCCCAACGCGGCCAGGATAACCGTGATAACCAAAACCGCGGTTTACATATATAAACCTTTCGTTTTGCTCATAAAGCCCGCCCCAATGTTTGTACACATAACTTACAGGGCTCCATTGAAATCCGTTAGGTAATTCAAACCCAAACTGAAATCCGTGCGTATGGCCCGATAAAGTTAAATCATACCAAACATCGCTTTGTGATAAAATTAAATCAAAATGTGACGGATCGTGCGAAAGCACCAATTTAAAATCGGATGGAGCAACGCCTTGGCCCGCTTTTGTTATATCGCCTTGTTCTCCAAATCGGGCGCCCCAATTTTCAACCCCAAGTAATGCAATAGAATCTGAAGCGTTATTTAAATAAACATGCTCGTTTAACAACAAATTAAAATCCATTTTTTGATGAGAATCTTTTATCGCCTCAAAATTAGCTGCTTTTTGTTGTTCGGAATCAAATTTTACGTACATGCCATAATCGTGATTTCCTAGTACAGAATATTTACCATATTTTGGCATTTTTATTTGCTTAATAAAAGGAATCCAGCGTTCGGTTTCGGTTGCTTTATTGTTCACCAAATCACCAGTAAAAACAAACAAATCAAATTCTTGCGCATTTATAAGCTCAATTGCTTTGGCAATTTCAACTTCGTTATCTAAACTTCCTAAATGCATATCAGAAATTTGCAAAACTTTAAAACCATCAAAACTTTGCGGCAGGTTTTTCAGAAAAACTTCTTGCTCAATCACCCTAAACTTATAACGGCCATAAACAATACCGTGAACAAAAGCTCCAAAATGAATTGCGGCAGCCAACAGAGCCAAATAACCAAAAAGCTTTGAACGGCGTGGTAAAAAATCGGAAACGTTATTTTTTAAACGTGAAAACTTATTTAACTTGAATAAGCCAAAAAGTACGCGAAAAATATCTTCAGCCAATAAAAAAATGGCAATCCATAATTTCGGAATGTAAAAAGTTAAAAAAATACCGATTGCCAATAAGCTTTTCGGATTTTGTCCGGTAACGCGATTGTAGGTAAAAAAGCTATAAATCAAATAGCCTAAAACAACCAGCGTAAATACAATATAAAATTGCCTTGCTCTTTTATTTTTTACAAATAATTTAAATAATTGGTAGGCGTAAATATCTGTTACTGCAATAAATGTGAGTAGAAATACGTAAAACATGTTGTGCGATAAAATTCTTGTTGCAAAGGTAGTATTTTTAAAAATGCCATAAGCCGCATCCTAATAAAAAGTAAATAGATTAAGAAGTATGAAAGGAACTTTGTATTTTTGATACTTATAAAAATTTACACATGTCACAAAATCGTCTTTTTCTACTCGATGCCTACGCGTTAATATTTAGAGGTTATTATGCTTTTATAAAAAATCCGAGAATTAATTCTAAAGGATTAGATACCTCTGCCATTATGGGATTCATGAATTCGTTATTGGATGTTATTAAACGTGAGCGCCCCGATCATTTAGCGGTAGCTTTTGATAAAGCCGGAAGCGCTGCCCGATTAGAAATGTACAGCGAATACAAAGCAAATCGTGACGAAACCCCAGAAGCTATTAAAATTGCAGTACCTTACATTCAGGAAATATTACGTGCCATGCACATTCCAATTGTTGAAGTTGCAGGGATTGAGGCTGATGATTTAATTGGAACCTTAGCCAAACAAGCCGAAAAAGAAGGTTTTCAGGTTTTTATGGTTACCCCAGATAAAGATTATGCCCAATTAGTTTCTGAAAATATTTTTATGTACCGCCCTGCTCGCATGGGCAATGGTATCGAAATTTGGGGCGTGCCCGAAGTTTTAGAAAAATTTGAAATTGAAAGACCTGAACAAGTTATTGACTTTTTAGGAATGATGGGTGATTCAGTTGATAACATTCCGGGATTACCTGGCGTGGGCGAAAAAACAGCTAAAAAGTTTTTGGCCGAGTACGGAACCATGGAAAACTTATTGGCCAATACGCATCAACTAAAAGGTAAAATGAAAGAAAAAGTTGAAGCAGCTAAAGAGCTGGGCTTACTTTCTAAAAAACTAGCAACCATTTTGTTAGATTGCCCGGTTACGTTTGATGCCGAAGCTTATAAATTAGAAAAACCCGATGTAGCAAAAACCGAAGCGATTTTTCAGGAATTAGAATTCCGCCGCATGCAGGAGCAATTCTCAAAACTTTTTGCAGATGGAGCTGATTTTGACGAGGTAGTTTCTACCACCGACGAATTTAAGGTTGCTGTACCCAAACATTACAAAAAAACAGAAGCATCCGATCAATTTTCATTGTTCGAAATGCCAGAAGATGGTTTACCCGCTTTTTCAAGCTACAAAACCTTAGCAGATACTGATCATTTATACCAAACCATTCAACCCGGATTTGGAGTAAAAATATTAGTACAAAACTTACTAAACCAAACCTCAGTTTGTTTTGATACCGAAACAACCGGATTAGATGCATTGCATGCCGAATTGGTTGGTATTGCATTTTCGTATCAAGAAAACCAAGGCTATTATATTCCGTTTCCTGAAGATAGAAACGAAGCGATTGAAATTTTAAATCAACTAAAACCATTTTTCGAATCTGAGAAAATAGAAAAAGTTGGACAAAATTTAAAGTACGATTTAAAAGTGCTATCTAACTATGGCATTCAGGTAAACGGCCCGCTGTTTGACACCATGATTGCGCATTATTTAATTAATCCGGATATGCGCCATAATATGGATGTTTTAGCCGAAACATATTTGGGTTATTCGCCAAAACCAATTGAAGAATTGATTGGAAAAAAAGGGAAAAATCAGAAATCGATGCGCGAAGTAGATTTAGAAGATGCTAAAGAATATGCGGTTGAAGATGCTGATATTACCTTTCAGTTAAAACATAAATTTGAACCGCAATTACAAAAAGCCAATACGCGAAAATTATTTGACGAAATTGAGATTCCGTTAGTAAAAGTTTTAGCAGCTATGGAACACGAAGGCATTCGTTTAGATGTTCCGTTTTTAAACGAATTATCAGAAAAAATTGCTGCAGAAATTAAAGCGTTAGAATTAAGCATTTACGAAATTGCAGGTACAACCTTTAACATTGCATCGCCAAAGCAATTAGGCGAAGTTTTATTTGATACGTTAAAAATTGGTAGCGGTAAAATTAAAAAAACCAAAACGGGCCAATATGCAACCGGTGAAGAAGTTTTAAGCGATTTAGCGAAAGACAATGAAATTGTTCAGAAAATTTTAGAATATCGCCAAGTTGTAAAGCTACAAAATACATATATTGATGCATTGCCAAAACAAGTTGATGCAACAACCAATCGTGTACATACCGATTACATGCAAACCGTAGCTGCCACCGGACGTTTAAGTTCAAACAATCCGAACTTGCAAAACATTCCGATTCGAACCGAACGCGGACGATTGATTCGTAAAGCATTTATTCCACGCGATGAAAATTACACATTAGTTTCGGCCGATTATTCTCAAATTGAATTGCGTATTATTGCAGCCATTTCTGGTGAAGAAAACATGATTCAATCATTTAAAAATGGAGAAGATATTCACCGTGCAACAGCAGCTAAAGTTTTTAATGTTCCTTTAGACGAAGTTACAAAAGAACAACGTAGCCATGCAAAAACGGTAAACTTTGGAATTATTTATGGTGTTTCGGCCTTTGGTTTAAGCCAACAAACCAATTTAAGCCGCCAAGAAAGTGCTGCACTTATTGATGCCTATTACAAAACGTACGCGTTTACGTAATTTTATTGATGAGCAAATTGCATTTGCTCGTGATAATGGTTATGTACAAACCGTTTTGGGGCGCCGTCGTTATTTACGCGATATAAATTCGGGTAATGCTATGGTGCGTGGAGGTGCAGAACGAAATGCCGTTAATGCACCTATTCAGGGTTCGGCGGCCGATATTATTAAAATTGCGATGATTAACATTTATAATAAGTTAACTCAAGAAAACTGGAAATCTAAAATGTTGTTGCAAGTACACGACGAATTGGTTTTTGATGTGCATCGCGACGAATTAGATAAAATTAAACCAATGATAAAACATGAAATGGAAAATGCATTTAAGCTAATTGTTCCGTTAGAAGTTGAAATTGGCGAAGGTAAAAACTGGTTAGAAGCGCATTAATCTACTATAAATAAATGTTTAAAAAAGAGGTTGTTAAGCAACCTCTTTTTTTATTCAAAATAAGCAACTATTTTTAACCATCAATTTTTAGCGTTTCGTTTTATGAAAAAAATACTTTATATTTTTCTAATAATATCCTTTTCAGCAACTGCACAAAGCAATATTAGTAAAATTGACAGCCTATTAACGTATTACAACATCAATCAGAAAATGATGGGGCAATACGCCATTAAACTTGGCAACAGCACCGTTTTAGAAACGGCTTATGGCAACAAAACCAATCCAACCGTAAAGCTAAACAACGAAAGTAAATTTAAAATTGGTGATATAACTAAAATGTTTACAGCAACCTTAATATTACAATTGGTTGATGAAAAAAAATTAAAACTTACCGACAACTTAAATAAGTTTTACCCGAAAATACCCGAAGCAAAACAAATTACCATAGAAATGTTGTTGCGCCACCGTAGCGGATTACCAGATTATGTGGGCATTGAAAATGTAGAAAATACAACAAGCCAACAAGTTTTAAAATGGATTGAAGCTAGTGATTTATTGTTTGAGCCAGGAACAGCAACCAAGTTTGCCAGCACAAATTATTTTTTATTGGGCGAAATTTTACAGCAAATAACTCAAAAAACATATAACGATAATCTGATTGCGCGCATCTGCAAACCGCTTAATTTATATTTTACATCGCTACAAGGTTATGCAATTACCGAACCTAAACAGCCGGCAGCAAGTTATTTGTTTCGTTTAAACCATTGGGTTGAAACCAACGAAAAATATTCGCCAGCATTATACGCAGCAAACGGCATTATTTCGAACGCAAAAGATCTTAGTAAATTTATTCATGGCTTATTTAGTTACAAACTACTAAAAAAAGAAACGGTTGATAAAATGATTGAAACACAAAACGGATTTGGCTTGGGTATTACAGCAATTCCGTTTGGAGATCGTGTGTTTTATGGCCATGCAGGCAGAATTGATGCAAACCAAACCGTAGTTTTATATAACCCGGGCGAAAAATTAGCTTACACAGCTTTAAACAACGCGGTAGCTACAAATACAAACGAAATTAACATTTCGGTATTAGCCATATATTTTAATCAGCCATTTGCATTCCCAGATTTTACAGATTTAGAAATTCCTGAAAGCATTTTAAAAAATTATATCGGAATTTATAAATCGGATGATTTACCAATAGAAATAAAAGTATTTATTGAAAACGGAAAATTATTTGCACAAGCAGCCGGCCAAGCCGATTTTCCGTTAGCTGCAAAATCAGAAACCGAATTTCAGTTTCATCCAGCACGTATCAAAATAACTTTTAAAAACAACGAATTTATTCTAAATCAATCAGATGCAAATTACTTGTTTACAAAACAGTAAAAGCCAAAAGCAATATAAAATAATAAATTTTTGATAAAAAACATACAGTTTATCCCATATCCGTTTGTTTAATTAATAATTATGATTAATTTTGCACTCCTTTAATTAGGAATGGAATGTTTAATTAAATAATTTTTATTGTGAACAATTTAAGCTACAAAACTGTATCAGCTAACAAAGCAACTGTTCAAAAAGAATGGATTGTAGTTGATGCTGAAGGTCATAACTTAGGTCGCTTAGCAACAAAAGTAGCAATGCTTTTAAGAGGTAAGTACAAACCAAGTTATACACCACATGTTGACTGTGGAGATAACGTAATCGTTATCAATGCTGAAAAAATCAATTTAACTGGAAACAAATTAAATGACAAAACTTACGTTCGTCATACAGGTTACCCAGGTGGACAAAGATTTTTAACAGCTAAAGTAATGCAACAAAAAAACCCTGCATTATTAGTAGAAAAAGCGGTAAAAGGAATGTTACCTAAAAACAGATTAGGTGCACAATTATTCCGTAATTTAAATGTATACGTTGGTGCTGCTCACAAACATGAAGCGCAACAACCTAAAACTGTAAACTTAAACGAGATTAAGTAATGGAAGTAATTCACAAAATCGGTAGAAGAAAAACTGCTGTAGCACGTGTTTATGTTTCTAAAGGAACAGGAAACATTACAGTAAACAAAAAAGAATTCGCAGTATATTTCCCAACTGCTACTTTACAATACAAAGTTATGCAACCTTTAGCTATGACTGAAAATGCTGCTAACTTTGACGTAAAAGTAAATGTTTACGGTGGTGGAACTAACGGACAAGCTGAAGCAGTGCGTATGGCAATTGCAAGAGCTATGTGTGAAGTTGATGCTGAGAACAGAGCAATTTTAAAACCAGAAGGCTTATTAACTCGTGATCCACGTATGGTTGAGCGTAAGAAATTTGGTCAGAAGAAAGCTCGTAAGAGATTCCAATTCTCTAAACGTTAATATTTATTTATTATTAAAAAATCTAAGTTTTTGTTGCACGCCTGCTGAGGCAGGAGGTAGTTTAGCATCTAAATGGCTGAGACCGAATTATTCCTCGCTACTCATTCATTGCTAATCATCAAGAACGTAAACTATTCACAAAAATGGCAAACAAAGTAGAAGTTAAAGAATTACTAGAAGCAGGTGTTCACTTCGGACACATGACTAGAAAGTGGAATCCAAACATGGCTCCTTATATTTACATGGAGCGTAATGGAATTCACATTATTAATTTATATAAAACTGCAGCTAAAATTGAAGAAGCTAATGAAGCTTTAAAAAAGATTTCTGCATCAGGTCGTAAAGTTTTATTCGTTGCGACAAAAAAACAAGCGAAAGACATCGTTGCTGAAAAAGCAGCAGCTGTAAACATGCCTTACATCACTGAAAGATGGCCAGGTGGTATGTTAACAAACTTCGTTACAATTCGTAAAGCGATCAAAAAAATGACTGCTATCGATAAAATGAAGAAAGATGGTACTTTCATGACTTTATCTAAAAAAGAACGTTTACAAGTTGACCGTTTAAGAGCTAAGTTAGAGAAAAACTTAGGTTCTATTGCGGACATGACAAGATTACCTGCTGCGTTATTTATCGTAGATATTAAAGCAGAACACATCGCAGTAAAAGAAGCTCAAAAATTAAACATTCCAATTTTTGCTATGGTTGACACAAACTCTGACCCACGTGAGGTTGATTTTGTTATTCCTGCAAACGACGATGCTTCTAAATCGATCGACAAAGTTTTATCTTTAGTTACAGGCGCAATTGCTGAAGGTTTAGCGGATAGAAAATCTGAAAAAGATGATTTACCAGCTGCTCCTGCAAAAGAAACTGCTGAAACTCAAGAATAATATTCAAAAAGATAAAGTCGTTAGCAGAGTACTGAATAAGTTCTCTCTAACGGCTTTTTTGATACAAAACATTAGATAACTATTAAATTTTATATACAATGGCAAATATTAGTGCTGCGGACGTAAATAAATTAAGACAATCTACAGGTGCCGGAATGATGGACTGTAAAAAAGCTTTAGTTGAAGCTGAAGGAGATTTCGAAAAAGCAATCAAAATCCTACGTGAAAAAGGACAAAAAATTGCAGCAAACCGTTCTGACCGCGATTCAAGCGAAGGAGCTGCTGTAGCTTTTGTTAATGCAGATAACACAAAAGGTGTTATTTTAACTTTAAACTGTGAAACTGACTTCGTAGGTAAAAACGATTCTTTCGTTGCTTTAGCAAAAGAATTAGTAGAAAAAGCAATCAACTTTAACACTAAAGAAGATTTCTTAGCTTCTGCTTACGATGATACAATGACTGTTGCTGAAAAATTAATTGAGCAAACTGGTGTTATTGGTGAAAAAATTGAAATCGGTGGATTTGAAGTTTTAGAAGGAGCTTATATCGGATCTTACGTTCACGTAAACAAAATTGCTGCATTAACTGCTTTATCAGCTGCTGTTAAAGGTGCAGAAGTTTTAACTAAAGATATTTCAATGCAAGTTGCATCAATGGGTGCAGAAACTTTATCATTTAAAGATTTCGATCCAGCATATGTTGCTTCAGAAACAGCTGCTCGTATTGCTGTAATTGAAAAAGACAACGAAGAATTAGTGCGTTTAGGTAAAACATTGAAAAATGTACCTCAATACATTTCTTTCTCTCAAATCACTGAAGAAGTTTTAGCTAAAGCTGAAGAAGATGCTAAAGAAGAATTAAGAAAAGAAGGTAAACCAGAACAAATTTGGGACAAAATTATTCCTGGTAAAATTGCTCGTTTCATTTCTGACAACACAACTTTAGACCAAGAAAAAGCTTTATTAGACCAAAACTTTATTAAAGATGAAAGCAAAAAAGTTGCTGATTACGTAAAAGGTTTTGAAGTTGAAATCACAGATTTCAAACGTGTAACTTTAGGTTAATATCTACTTTTTAGTACTATATAAAAATCCCGAACGCTAGCGTTCGGGATTTTTTTTATGCTTTAGTTCAAAAAAGCATTTTATTTCTTAAATAAAACAAAACCTAAATAGGACATAATTAAAATTACAGCACAAATAGCACATTGAAAAAAACACAACTCCAATTATTATATTCCCAACAAAAAGGCTCATAATTAATAATCTATAAAAAAAACAAAGAGAGCTAACAAAATATAATAATTATTAACCTTAATTATTAAAAATCTCAAATAAAAGAAAAAATAAGCCTTTTTTGTCAAAAAAGTAAGACGTTAAAATTATAAAAAACGTGTATTTGAATCAGGCATTCCATTCTCATTTTTCTATATTTGTTATACACACATCATATTTAGTAGTTATTAGCCACAAATAAGCCCAATAACTATAAAAACAAGCGACATGGTTGCAAAAATAAAAATAAGGGCTAAAAACTACTAAAACTAAATATTTATAACCTCAAATAATACCCTATTCTTATGAAAAAAATTTTTAAGTATTCCTTTTTATTATTTCTTGCGCATCCCATGATTGCACAAAATTTAGAAATCGAAAAAAGAGTACCCGAAAAAAAAAGTAATAGAATGGCGCCGTCACATTCATGAAAACCCAGAACTTCCTTTTCAAGAAGATAAAACGGGAGATTATGTGGCAAAAGTGCTTAAAAGCTTTAAAAATATAGAAGTTATTCGTCCGGCTAAAACCAGCATAGTAGGAGTTTTAAAAGGCGCAAATCCTGGTAAAACTGTTGCATTTAGAGCTGATATGGATGCTTTACCTGTGCAAGAAGAAACAGGATTACCTTATGCATCAAAAGTACCAAACGTAAGCCATGCTTGTGGGCATGATTCGCACACAGCCATGTTATTAGGTACTGCTAAAGTTTTATCTGAAATGCAAAAAGATATAAACGGAACGGTATATTTTGTTTTTCAACATGCTGAAGAACAAGATCCTGGAGGTGCTTTAGATATTATTAATTCTGGTGTTTTAGATAATGTAGAAGCATTTTTTGGGATGCACGTTTTACCGAATATGCCAGTTGGGCATATCGGAATTTTACCAAATGGAGCTGCATCTACAACATCAGATGGTTTTGAATTAACCATTAATGGAAAAGGTTCTCACGGTTCTATGCCGCATTTAGGTACCGATCCTATTGTTATTGGTTCGCAAATTGTAAATGCATTACAAAGCGTGGTTGCCAGAAACGTTGTTCCGGGTGATTTAGCAGTAATTTCAGTTGGTAAATTTCATTCAGGTAACGCAAACAATGTAATTGCAGATAAAGCAGAATTGGGTGCTACCGTTCGTACCGTATCACAACCTACGCGTGAATTAGTTAAAGAACGTGTAGAAACTTTAGTAGAAAATATTGCAGAAGCACATAACGCAACTTACGATTTAAATTATTTTTCTAGCTACCCAGCCATTCAAAATGATGTACAATTAAACGCAATGGCCAAAGCAAGTGCAGAAAAAGCAGTTGGGGCAACTCATGTTTTTGAAGCAGAAAGAATGACAGCTAGTGAAGATTTTTCTTACTATAAAAAAATTGCTCCAACAGCATTTTTAGTTTTAGGTGTTGGTGATGGTGTTGCAAATCACAATCCTAAATTTAATTTAGATGAAGCAGCTTTAAAATATGGCGTAACTACTCAAGTACAAATCATTTTAGATTATTTAAACAGCGATAATAATCCGCAATTAATTAACTAAACTATTAATTTTAAAGTAAGTACTAAAATAATAAAATCCCCAAATTGGGGATTTTTTTATTTTTCATCTGCAGATGGTCCGTAAATTCCTGGTACAGGTAAATCTAACAAACGCATATAAACAGTTAATTGTCCGCGATGGTGAATTAAATGATTGGTAATAATAAAACGTAAAGCACCTGCTTTAGGTAAAGTTGCAATTACATAATCACCTGCTTTCATGGTCCAATTAGTAAAATACGTTTCTTCATCAAGCTTTTCAATTATAGCTTTATTTTTTTCGTATCCAGCTTCTAAAGCTTTTTCTAATTCTTCAACCGTTGTAAACGTATAAGGTTTGTAATCGGTATGTAAATCAAAAACCTCAGTAGTTAAAGCCAATTCAATCCAATTGTGTAATTCAACAACATGATTAGCTAACTGTCCTAAAGCCATTGATTTTTCGTGTGGTTTAAAATCGAACTTGTCGTTTTTTAAATTTTTAAGAACACGTAATGTATTATTTTTTTCGTGTTCCAACTCCATTAACAAAGCTGTTTTAATGCTCATAAGTTGTTTATATTAGTGAATGTTATACGTAAATATAGTAAATTAAACATTTAATGTTTTATACATTTGTAAAGCTTTACCATCGGATAGCATCGAAACAAAATGAGCCATATTTAGCAAACGCAAATACAAACTGCTTTTTTGTTCTTGATAGCGCGGTGGTAATAATTTTAAAACCATGGTATCAAAAGCAGAAGCTTTATTTTCAAACTGATTGTTGTAAGCCGTACAAAATTTATCGAGCAAAAAGTTTATAATCTGAAAACCTTTTAATTCTTTTTCAAGCACATCGTTAGATTGGTAAACCTTTTTAACACAAATGCTTAAAATATTGTTTATCTGCTCTTTAAACTGACTTTTATCCATTAATGCACAAGTAAACGTACCGTTTAAAATTTCTTCTTCGTGCTTTAAAAAAATTTGAACCGCATCTTGAATTAAAGAATTAATAGCAACGGCACGCAGGTAAGAAATTTTATCTTCTACATGCATCAATTCATTATATTTTTCTTGATTAATGGCTTTGGTAAGCGGTTTTAAATAACTATCAATAAGCTCAGCATCAATCCATTGTAAATTAATACCGTCTTCAAAATCAATAATGGTGTAACAAATATCGTCGGCAGCTTCAACCAAAAAAGTTAACGGATGGCGCTTGTAACGAATTTGACTGGAATTTGCATCGCCATTATCTATCAATCCTAAATCGGTTGCAATGGCCTGAAAAGTTTGTTTATCAGCCTGAAAAAAACCGTATTTTTTATCTTGAATTTCGGTTGTTGGTTTTTTAGGCAAACTTTCTTTAGGATATTTCATAAACGCACCCAAGGTTGCGTAAGAAAGGCGCAACGCACCTTCTACCCCCGGACGATCGCTGGTTAAAACCGAAAACCCGTTAGCATTACCTTCAAAATCAATTAAATCTTGCCATTCTTTATCGCTTAGCAGATTTTTATATTGCAGCCCATTACCTATTTTAAAATAATCGCCAATAGCACGTTCACCAAAATGGCCAAAAGGCGGGTTACCAATATCATGTGCCAAAGATGCTGCCGCAACAATGGTTCCGAAATCGGTATAAACATGGCCATAATCGGTTGCCAAATACGGATATTTTTGTAAAATAGCTTGCCCAACCATGCGCCCTAAAGTGCGCCCAACAACAGAAACTTCTAAGCTGTGCGTTAATCGGGTGTGAACAAAATCGGTTTTAGAAAGCGGAATAACTTGTGTTTTGTCTTGCAAGCTTCTAAATGCCGACGAAAATATAATACGATCGTAATCCGAATCGTACCCTAAACGCAAATGATCTTGATCTTTACGCAAACGTTTTTTTGTATCGCCCTGTCTTGTTAAAGACAAAAGCTTTTCCCATTGCATCATTTTTGTAACTTTTAATTAAATACGCCGCGGAAATAAACATAAACAAACAACAATACAAAAGCAACTGCCATAAGTATTAAACCGCCACGCACACGGTTAGTACCTTGTGCTTTATCGTTTTGCTTTAAAAAATAGAATTTAAGAATTAGATTTAAAAACATAACAACCACCAAAACTATTAAAGTAATACGTTGTGATTCTAAATCTGGATTGGCGTATTTATTTAAAAAATAAGCAACTAAAATAAATACTAAAAGATATTTGTTTAAAAACTGTAATATTTTTGACATGATTATGCGTTTAATTTACTTTGAATAATATTGTTTTTTACGGCTTGAAAGACATGCTGTTGTGCTTGTGCAAACGATATGTTGTACACGCGTTGCATAGCTGTAAATTCGGCCGGATATTGCGCTAATAAAAAATTATAATACGCATCTAAAAGTTGTTGGTTGGGTAAGTTAAATTCAAATTCCAAATCAAAACGGCGACGCAGGGCCGAATCAATCATTTGAATTTGATTGGTAGCCGCAACTAAAATAGATTTTTGTGGAAAATAATCCATAAGTTGAATAATGGCATTTACTACGCGTTTCATTTCGCTATTGTCGTTATTGTCGTAATCACGAATTTGTCCTAACGAATCAAATTCATCTAACAACAAGACAGATGCTTCATACTGCACTTCTTTAAACAACGCTTCTAGGTTTTTAGCTGTTTCACCTAATTTAGATGAGATAATGGTGGCCAAATTTACCACAACCAATTTTAAATTAAAATGCGTTGCAATGGCTTTGGCTGTATGTGTTTTACCGCAACCTGTTGCGCCAAATAATAAAATTTTATTAGCAACTGGTAATTTGTATTGTAATAAATCGTTTTTAAATTGATATTCTAATAGAAACTGATTCATTTTATTTTGAATTTTTTCGTCAAAAAAAACCTCATCAATAGCAACTTTAGAACGTTCTAAAAAATAATTGTTCATACATGTATTAATAAAAAAACAGTACATAAAAGTACTGCTTAGTTTTTTATTTATTTAATTCTTGCGCAACTATTTCTAGTTCTGCATACCATTCTTCTCCGTATTTTCTAATTAAAGCTGGTTTTAAAAACTTATAAACCGGCACAGCCAATTCTTTACCTAAAACGCAAGCATCGCTACAAATATGCCAACGGTGGTAATTTACAGCAGAAAAATCTGAATATTCACGAATACGAATTGGATACAAATGGCACGAAATTGGTTTTTTCCAATCTATTTTACCTTCGTTATAAGCTTGTTCAATACCGCATAAAGCTGTATCGCCATCAAAAATAACATAAGCACAATCGGCTCCGTTAATTAATGGTGTTTCGAAATCGCCATCGGCACCAACAATCCAAGTTCCTTGTTCTTCAATTGCTTTAATTCCTTCGGGGCGTAAATACGGTTTAACAATCGGATAAATTTCTTCTAATATCAAATTTTCCTCTTTACTTAAAGGCGCACCCGCATCACCATCAACACAACAAGCTCCTTTACAAGCGGTTAAGTTGCATACAAATTCTTTTTCAAAAATTTCTTCAGAAACAATCGTTTTACCTAGCTGAAACATTTTTTTCTACTTTTTATAAATGGCTACAAAGATACAGCTTTTTATTGGTACCTAAAATGGGCTTATTCTTTAAATAATTTTAGAATTGTATAGAGAACTCAAAATTAACATTACTTTTGCATAAAACTTAAATTATATTCTTTTACAAAAAATGGAAATTAACTTAAAAGAAATAATGACGGCAACTATGATTTTATTTGCTGTTATTGATATTATTGGCAGTGTGCCAATAGTGGTAGATTTGAGACGTAAAGTTGGGCACATTCAGTCTGAAAAAGCATCTATTGTTGCAGCCGTAATTATGATTGCTTTTTTATTTTTAGGAGAACAAATTTTAAACCTAATTGGGATTGATGTAAAATCGTTTGCTGTGGGGTGCTTTTGTACTTTTCTTTTTAGCTTTAGAAATGATTTTAGGTATTCAGTTATACAAAGATGAAGAACCCAATACCGCATCAATTGTTCCGCTTGCTTTTCCGCTAATTGCTGGAGCAGGAACCATGACTACCATTTTATCTTTAAAGGCCGAATTTCAGACCATTAATATAATTTTTGCTATTTTATTAAACATAATAATTGTTTATATCGTTTTAAAGTTATCGCCAATTATTGAAAGAAAATTAGGTAAAGGCGGATTAGCAGTTATTAGAAAAGTTTTTGGTGTAATTTTATTAGCTATTTCTGTAAAGTTATTTGCTACTAACATAAAAGGATTATTATAATATGATTTACGATGCATTAATTATTGGAGGCAGCGTTGCCGGTATTTCTTGTGCTTTAGTTTTAGGTTCGGCGAGTAAAAAGCCTTTTATGGCCGATAAAAAAATTGGCGTTTTAGCACACCAGCGAGCATCAGCTTTGCAAGATGGTTTGTACAACAATGCTTTTGGAATTCCGGCCGGAACTTTAGGAGCCGATTTGTTGGTTAACAGCTTAGATCAGCTTAAAAATACATACCCACAAATTGATTGTATTGAAAATGAAAAAGTGATTAAAGTTGAAAAAACTACCAATCAAACTTTTTTAGTTCATACCAATAAAAATGAAGTTTACGAATCGCGTTTGTTAGTTATTGCCACAGGTAACTCGGCATTTACTATTGAAGGTTTAGAAGATTTTGTAATAGATCATCAAAAATCAATTCCCTCAAAAAACAGAATTCAACTTAAAAACAACGATCATTTGGTTACCCAAGGCATTTATGTTGCCGGAACCTTAGCCGGACATCGCAGCCAATTGGCAATTGCTGCCGGAAGCGGCGCCATGGTTGCTACTGATATTTTAGTTTTATGGAACGACGGGAACGAAACCCACGCTCATGATTCGATTCGATTAAAAAATAAAAAAACTCCCGAAAATTTCGGGAGTTTTTTGTTTTATATCAAATTAGTCAACTTTTGTAGTTGCAACGTTTTTATCAATTTTGTTTACTAAACCTACTAAAACTTTACCAGGTCCAAATTCAAAAAACTCCGTTGCTCCATCAGCAATCATTTGTTGTACCGATTGCGTCCATTTTACAGGTGCTGTTAATTGAATGATTAAATTCTTTTTAATTTCTGCCGGGTCTGAAACTGCAGTTGCTGTAACGTTTTGGTAAACCGGACAAATAGGAGTTGCAAATTCTGTAGCTTCAATAGCTGCAGCTAATTCTTCGCGTGCTGGTTCCATCATTGGTGAGTGAAAAGCGCCACCAACAGGCAAAATTAAAGCACGTTTTGCACCTGCTTCTTTCATTTTTTCGCAAGCTGCTTCAACCGCTTTATATTCTCCAGAAATTACCAATTGACCTGGGCAGTTGTAATTAGCAGCTACCACAACCCCATCAATTTCAGCACAAATTTCTTCAACTTTTTCATCTGGTAAGTTTAAAACTGCTGCCATTGTACTTGGCGTAATTTCGCAAGCTTTTTGCATCGCTAATGCGCGTTTAGAAACTAATTTTAATCCATCTTCAAAAGATAAAGCGCCGTTAGCTACTAAAGCAGAAAATTCTCCTAACGAATGCCCTGCAACCATTTCTGGCGCAAATTCAGGATAAACTTTAGCTGCAATAACAGAATGTAAAAAAACAGCTGGTTGTGTAACCTTTGTTTCTTTTAATTCTTCTGCAGTACCTTCAAACATAATGTCGGTAATTCTGAAACCTAATATTTCATTCGCTTGTTCAAACAATTGCTTTGCAACTGCCGAGTTTTCGTATAAATCTTTACCCATGCCAGTAAACTGAGCGCCTTGACCTGGAAAAACGTATGCTTTCATTATTAAGATATTTTGCGTTTGTTTAAGTGCAAATGTAGTAATAAAATTTATTAAGTTTTGATTGAAAGAAAAAGAGAAGAAAAACAGAAAGGTATAAAAACGAAAAAAACTGCCTAAGCCGTGGCAGTTTTTTCTAACCCTAAATTTAAAGTACGAAGTTCTTACTAAGTTAAACTTAATAAAAACAGATTATCACCTAAAATAATTTGTTTCGTATATAACTAAGATGCACAAAAACCGAAAAGGTTGCGTCAACTTATAAAATATTTTTTCTTTTTTTTAATTCAGGGTTATTTACGTGTTATGATTCGGTTAAAAATTAAGCGTAACACCAGCTAACATATTAAAGGTTGCTTGTGGGTAATACCCCGATCCTTCTATGGTTTGCGTTTGGTTTGGCGCTGTCCACGTATCATCGTACGTGTAATAATATCCGTTAGAAATATATTTTACATCAAAAATATTATTTAATAAAACAGAAAACTGAACCGATTTAAAAACCTTTTTAGGAATCCAATTGTAGTTTAAGCTAATATCATTTACAAAATACGCATCTAATTTAGAAGCTTTGCTATCGGTATTCGCCATAAATTGCTCGCCCACAAATTTAGTTAACCACGAAACCTGAAAACCTTGTAAAGGCACAAATGTTATGGCGTTTGATGCAATAAAATCAGGTGAAAAAGCAATGTTGGTTTTACCTAAAGTTTCTATTTCTCCGTTCCAATGTGTTTTAAAATCTAAATTTTTGTTTTGCGAAATGGTAATGGCTGGGCTAATAAATACTTTTGGAAGTACTTGTACCGTTCCATCAACTTCTAAACCTAAACGGTAGCTATCTCCCACGTTTTCACGAATCGGAAAACCAACATCGTTTAACGCTCCGGTTACCACCAATTGGTTTTTATAACGCATGTAATACGCGTTTACGTTTAGTTTTACTTTATCGGTTTTAAAACGCCAGCCCAATTCAAAATCATTTAATTCTTCTGGTTTTGGATTTCCGTTTTCGTAATCGCCGCGGTTGGGTTCGCGATGTGCTTTGGCGTACGAAAAATATGCGCTGCTTTTTTCATCAAACACATAATTAATTCCTCCTTTAGGATTAAAGAAAGAAAATTTATCGTTTACTAATCCGGTTTCTAGCCCATTGGCTTTATAGGTTACAAAACGGGCTTGCATATCGGCAAACAAGCTTAAATTATCGGTTACATCGTACGTTGCTTTAGCATAAAAACTTGCATCTGTTTTTGTTGATTGATCAAAATAAAATTGTTGATCGGGTTGGCTCATAACACCTTTGCTTGTCCATAAAACACGGCCAATATGATCGCCTTGGTATTTATTAGCCGCTCCTCCAACAATTACATTCCATTTATCTTTGTTGTAGGTTCCAGAAAAAACAAATCCGTAAAAGTTATTATCTAATATTTTGCGACGAATTAAATCGGTTTCTTCAACTGCGTTACCAAAGCTATCTTTATTAAACAAGCCATATTCGACAACCGATTGGTTGGATTTATAGTTTTCAAAATAGCCATAACCTTTGGTATAATGCAGCGCAAAATGCGATGAAAAAACGTCTGACCATTGTTCTGACCAATGCAATTGGTAATGATCTTGCTTGTAATGATCAATTTCATTTTTATAAAATTGCATATTACCTTGGGCATCGTAATAAATTCCTGAGGTATTAAAACGGCGATTGGTTTTCAGCAATTCTTTATCTTCTATCCCATTCCAAGCTTGGTATGTAATTTCTTTACCACCAAAAACCAAAGCTTTAAATAATGATTTTTTAAGCTTGTACGAACCTTGTAAAAAATACGATTGTAAATCTGAAGTTGCTCGATCTATATAACCGTCTGAACTAATTTTTGATAAACGACCTGATAACTCAAAATTATCATTTAACAATCCAGTCGAGAACTTAACGGTATATTTTTGCGTGTTGTAGCTTCCGAAAGAAGTTGCCACAGAAGCTGATGCATCTTTATTTTGCACATCGGTTAGCAAATTTAAGCTTGCTCCGAATGCAGCCGAACCGTTGGTAGAAGTTCCAACCCCACGTTGCAATTGCATGTTCTGTGTGCTTGATGCAAAATCGGGTAAATTTACCCAAAAGGTACCTTGAGATTCGGAATCGTTGTACGGAATCCCGTTAATGGTTACGTTAACTCGGGTTGCATCACTACCACGCACCCTAATGCCGCTATAACCAATACCGTTACCTGCATCAGTTGTTGTAACAACCGAAGGCATGTAATTTAGCAACGTCGGAATATCTTGCCCTAGGTTGCGTTTTGCAATTTCTGTTTTGGTTAAGGTAGAATGTGCCATGGGTGTTTTATCGGTGGCGCGAATAGCCGATATAACAATTTCGTCTAAATTAGCTACCTTGGCGGTATCTTTAGGCTGATTTTGTGCTGCTACTGTTGAAGAAAACATAACAGCACACAATGGAAATAAAATTGAATTTTTCATTCGTAAAAAAATTACAAATAAAAAGGGGTCAATTACTTACTTGTGTTAAAATTAAATGATTTGTTTGTTTTTCGAGAAGAGCTCTAAAATTAGAACTAGCAAAGCGTGCACTCAATGCGCATCTCGGTGTTTCCCTTGACAGCATTATCTGCCCAGGTTCAACGGGTATGATCTCAGCCGTAACGGCACCCCTTTTGAGACGGGACAAACTTACAATTATTTTTTAATTCTTCCTAAAAACCTAAAAAAATCTTACAAATCGCTTTTTTAAACTAGAATCTGCAAAGCATTGTTATTATTTGTAAATTTGCAACATATACATAAATGCTATGATTGAAGATAAAAATCAACAACGAACTCAGCTATCTCAAGTAGGAGAAATTAGTTTAATAGAACATTTAACCCAAGGATTTGCAATAGAAAACGAATCTACCATTAAAGGAACGGGCGATGATGGAGCCGTTTTACAATTTGAAAACGAAAAAGTTGTAGTTTCGACCGATATGATGGTAGAAGGCGTTCATTTTGATTTGTCTTTTATGCCCTTAAAACATTTGGGCTACAAAGCTATTGTAAACGCCATTTCTGACTTGGCAGCTATGAATGCAACACCAACCCAAGTTTTGCTTTCGGTGGCTGTTTCTAATCGTTTTCCGGTTGAAGCTTTAGATGAACTTTTTGACGGATTTAAAACAGCAGCTAAAGTTTATAAATTAGATGTTGTAGGCGGAGATACAACCTCATCTAACAAAGGTTTAATTATTTCGGTTACTGCAATCGGAAAAGCAAACGAAGAAGATATTACTTACCGCGTTGGTGCTGGTATTAACGATTTAATTGTGGTTACTGGCGATATTGGTGCTGCCTATATGGGCTTGCAAGTTTTAGATCGTGAAAAACAAGTATTTTTGGTAAACCCTAATAACCAACCCGATTTAGAACCGTATTCGTATTTGGTAGAGCGCCAACTAAAGCCCGAAGCACGTACGGACATTAAAGAATTGCTTGAAAAAATGGAGGTAAAACCTACCAGTATGATTGATATTACAGATGGCTTAGCTAGTGAAGTGATGCATTTATGTAAGCAAGCAAACTTAGGCTGCAATATTTACGAAGATAAATTACCTTTAGATCCGCAGTTAATTAACGTTTGTGAAGAATTTAATATTAATTCTACCACGGTTGCTTTAAACGGCGGAGAAGATTTTGAGTTGTTGTTTACTGTTAAAATGGAAGATTTTGATAAAGTAAAACACAACCCGCACTTATCTATTATTGGCCACATGACCGATGTAAATTCTGGAACCAATTTGGTAACACGCGGTAACAATATTATTGGTTTAAAAGCCCGTGGCTGGGAACCAGAAAACAATGATGAAGATGCACAAGTTGTTTTATAAAAAAAAATCTCCGAATTAATTCGGGGATTTTTTTATAGCTTATAACGCGCTATTAACATAACCATTCTGGGTAAAACGTAAAAAGTTGTTTCGGAAATGTAATAATCGGTAATCGTATTCTGTACCTTTTTACTATTGCCTAATAAGTTTTGTCCTTGTATTTCAAAAATCCATGGGTTGTCTTTTTTCTGATAACGCAAACTAGCATTTAAAATATTGTAATCAGAATTACTTGCAAAGGCCGAATAATTAACAAATTTTACATACGATGCATCTACAACTAAATGCTTTAAAAAACGATAATCAGCAGATACTGAATAATTATCTGTTTTATAACTTGTTTTTTGCTGTCCATTTATTTGGTTAAAACTACGTGTATAACTTGCTTTAATGCGTGGCAAATGTTTATCAAACAACGTTCTTACTTGACCTGTGAATGCTTGCGAATTGCGATTGTATTGGTTATAAATTCCATCGATATTTTGATAATATTCGCTCCACGACAAACTGGTATTCACTTCAAATCGAACATCATGAATTACTTTAGAAACTGAACCAAAAAAACCAGCACGTTGTTCGGGTAAATTAGTCAAAACCGTGGTTGTAAATCTATTAATACCGTCGTAAGCAATTTCATTTCTACGGGCATTTTCTTTTTTTACATAATTGGCATTTAGAAAATAAGATAAGCCATGCAGCATAGAAAATTTGTTAAGGCTAGCATGCATATTATGATATTTCTCGTTGCTTTGTAAAGCATTACCTTGGTAAACGGCATTGTATGAAGTTATCATTTTACCTTCGGCTAGCTGAGCTGCTGTTGCAAACGCAGTTTGCATGTTGTAATTAAAACGAAATTTTTTTCCGCGTCCAAATTCATATTCACTCAGCCATTGCGGCAACCAAGCACCTTTACTAATTTGGTTAGTTGTTGCTTGGTTTATATCTGCTTTATATTGATGCCAATATAAACCGGGCGTGTTAATTAATTTGCCGATATAGAATTTATATTCTAAACCTACATAAAAATCGTTTAGCTTATAATGCAATACATTAAAATAACCTGTTGGTTTAAAATCATACCATTGATCTGAATTGATTTGTTGTTGTACATTGCTGTTGTAATTACTGGTTGTAAAGCTGTTTCCGATATTTACATACAAGTGATTGAGTTGATTAATAATCCAGTAATTTTTTAAAAGTAGATCGATTACTTGTTCTTTATTCGAAATTACTTGTTCAACAATTGTTTCGTCAGCAGATTGAATTGGTAAATAACTTTCTAAAAAAGGATTACTTGATAACCACGTATTTTTAGGTTTATTAAAATTATAGGTATGGTTCAGTACAAAAGTGGATAAAAAGTTTTTACTAACATCTTGATGCCATTCAAAAAACTGTTTAAAATTCGTTTCGTTTACCGATTGGCGAATAGAAAAGTCATTTGGCGAAAAACTATTAAATGTTTCTAAATGATTATTTAGATTTTCTGATCCTAATTTTAAATTGAAATTATAAAATACGCGATTTTTTTTATTGGGCTTCCAATCTAATTTTGTATTCCATAATCCTATGGTGTTTTTATCATTAGATTCTGAACTTCTAGTTTCGAACAACGCATTAGCATCGGGTTGAATGTACTCGGTATTGGTTTCTGTTAATCGATTTAAAAAAACTTTAGAAAACACCAAAAATGTGGTAACATCTACTTTTTTAGAAATAGCTTGTTGCAAGCTTGCTGCTACAAATTGGGCCTTGTTTTGTTTTACATCTTTATTTTCACTCGAAAATTTACTTAAATCACTTAACGATTTTCTTCCGCCTGGTAAAAAGCTACTTATTCCTCCTTCAAAACGTACCAAGTCAGAATAAGAAAAAATACGTTTACCCACAGTATTCGCGTCCGCAATAAGGTTTACCGTAGTTTTAGGGCTGTAATAAAACAAGGCTGCATTACCTATGTAAAATTCATTATCATTGGCTATCTCGGCTCCTGCTTCTATATCACCAAACACAAACTTTTTTTTGTTTTCTTTTAGTTTAATGTTCATTGCTAAATCTTCAGAGCTTGAAACTTTTTTTAAAAAATCAACCTCAACAAAGTTGTCAATTACTTCAACTTTATCAACGGCATCAGCCGGAATATTTTCAACTGCTAACTTGGTTCCACCACCAAAAAAGCTTTTTCCTTCTACCTGTAGTTGCGTAACTTTTTTGCCTTGCACCGTTACATCACCATTATCTTTTACCTCAACCCCTGGCAATTTTTCTAACGCATCTTTTAATTTACGTTCGTTACCGTTAACGAAACTGTTTAAATTATAAATTATGGTGTCTTTTTTTATAACAATAGGTTGGTAGTCGTAATCAATAACAATTTCGTCTAACATATTAGCTTCTGCCACTAATTTAAAATTGGCTTGCGTAATGTTATCGTTGGGGTTAATAGTAATGGTTTGCGGTTGGTAGCCAAAATTATTTACCGTAATAGCATACGCTACACGTGCATCAAGTTCTAAAATGTACTTCCCTTTTTCATCGGTTGGTGTAAACTGCATTTTTCCGTTTTCGGTTTGAGGTACAGCCATCACATTGGCATAATCTAGCGGATTATGCAACGTATCGGTAACAGTACCTTGTAGCTTGCGGTTTTGGGCTACCGCGTTTAAAAAACATAAAAAAATAAGTAAAAGCAAGTGGTTTTTTGGCATATTGACATTATTTATTAAAAAATAGCTGTATGAAAAAGCTTATTTAAGATTTTAAGAAGCATACAAAACTATTAAAAGCGACCAGTCAGTAATTATTAACCTCATTTATCTTGCATAATAGCATCCATTTCTTGTTTAATTCTTAAAAGTGCTGTTCTAAAATCTTCAGAATTATCAGGATCTATTAATTGCGTTTTAGTAGTTTTATTAAGCTCAATTGATTTTAACTTCCAATGCAAATCAGTACCATCTAAGCGATACGCTTCAAAAATTAATCCTGGTAAACCAGCATAATCGTTAGGCCCGTATGGGAAAGGAATTTCAGGACAAAACCAGGCTACAACCGGTATTTCTTTTAAAGAATAATCATCATATAAAAAACCTTGCGCCTTATAACATTTATAATTATCAATCATTTTAAACACAGTAGATATTTCCCACTTGTAGTCATTAAATGCTTTATAATAGTAATCATATTTTGTAGCACTGTATGGGCTATTTTTAAATAAAATTTTTTGCTGGGGTTTAAAAGAATAAACTTTTTTAAAAAAATCTCTTTCTGGAAACATTCTATTTCTCAAATTTCCTTCTTGTTCAAAAATGGCACCATTTGAAGTAATGTACAAAACTCCAAATGTGTTTTTGCTCGCTTCAAGAAAGTGATTTTCATAATATCTTTTTTTATGAATATTTTTAATGGTATCAGTTTCAATAGCCGAACTAAACTCATATGTGATTTTATAATTTTGCGCAAAAACAGAAAGAAAAAATACTTGAAAAAAAATTATAATAGCTTTATTCATTACTTAATATTTTGATATTCAAAATACAAAACGCATAAATACATATCCAAAAAAACAAGATTAAAGGGGAGAAACTCAGTTAAAATGCAATTACTAGTTAAAACTGAAAACATTAATTAGGGCTCTATAACTAACTTATTGTCGCATTATTTTCTGAATAGCATCGTCATAAAGTTTGTCGTACACTTCATAATGAATAGTTTTTTTAGCGTCTGGTACTGCAAAGCTTTTGGTTTTGTTTTTTTCTATAGCTTTTAGTTTCCAATGTAATTCTTTACCGTCTAATCTATAAACCTCAAAAATTAAACCTGGCAACCCCGCATAAATATATGGCCCGTACGGGAGTGCAATTGCTGGGCAAAACCAAGCTTCTATATGCTGGTTATACTGCTCATTAAAATTTTTTATAACGCCACGCGCTTTGTAACACGTAAAGCCATCTATTATTTTACTTTCTGTAGTTATTTGCCAATCGTAATCTGCAAAATTACGGTGGTGGTATAAAGCAGGTAAATTTAAAGCCGGTGAATTTATTTTGTAATGTTGTTGCTCTGACTTAGATTGATAACTGGTTGCAATATAAGGATCGGTTGTACTGAATGCATTATGTAAATCGCCTTCTTGCTCAAACAAAGCTCATTGATTAGTTACATACAAAACTCCGTAGGTATTTTTATAATTATCTTTAAAATAGGAGCTGTAATATTCTTTAACCATACCATTTTTAATATCTTCTAAATCAGTTAAATACTCAAAAGAATAAATGATTTTATAATTTTGGCTGTTTGCTGAACAAACAAGAAACAGCAAAAAAAAGTTAAAAAGTAATTTCATAAAAAGTTCTTTTTTAAGATTAGAAAACAAACAGATAAAGTATGATACAAATATGGTAAGCAACAATTAACCATCAAACCACATTACTAATCAATTTAACAACATAAAATTTATTCGTTTTTACTTTTAAAATGCCCAATTTTAGCATCAATTATTTTATCAATTTCTTGTAAGCTAACCACTGGGTAAGATGGCCATGGTATAGATTCCGTTGTATTATTTAGTAGCACTTCAGTAGCTAAAAAATTTAATTCTTTACTTGTGTATTCTAAAATAATCCCGGGTAACCCCATCGCACCATTGGGTCCAACAGAATAAGGTAAATCTTTTGCAAACCAAGCTTCAATAATGTCGGTAACTCCGGTTGCTAAGTTTGTATATTGCCCAGTTGCTTTATAACAAACATAGCCTGCAATGTTTTTCTGGTTAGTGGTAATTTTCCAATCAGGTATTTTTACTGGTACCAAATAAGGTTGGTCTATCCCTAAAATATCTGATTTAGGAAACACCATATAACCGGTTACATTTTGTAAATTATAGAAATATGAATTTACAAAATGTATTTTTTGGGGTGATTCCTCACAATAAAACCATGCCGTTTGGTTAGCAAGTACTAATGTACTTTGCTCCATATTTAAACCTACATTTTTTATGTTAGCAAACGTATTTTGATACTTTATTTGTACATTTTGTGCGTACGCAGATAAAGTAAATAGCGATAAAAATATATACAGTACTTTTTGCATTATCTAAAATTTCCGTTTTGAACATCCCTCATTTTCTTTCTCATTTCTTCCCTATAAGCCTCGTAATCGGTTCGTTCGGTAAATCTTTTCGGTGCATCAAAGTAAGTTGCAGGTACTTGCTTGTTAAACACAATTGATGTAACAATAAAACTACCGTTATTAGCTTCATCTAATTGCATAATTAATCCCGGCAAACCATTCATCTGATTCAATCCTACAGGTACAGCAATACTGGGTGCATACCAAGCAGTAATATGTTTGGTATATTCTTTTATTGTTCCGTCGGAAGCTTGATAATTGTACGTATCGACTAATGTAGCTTTGTAACAAACAATGTTGTTTATTGTTTTGGTTTCGTTTACCAATTTCCAATCTTTATTTTTTATTGGCATTTTAAAATAAAAATTACTGTATGAATCTCCAAGAAACAAAAATTGCGTACGATTTTTTATATTATAAATAATATTAGAACCTAACTTAAGTTTAGCTAAAAAATAATCTAAGTCAGAATATAAAGCAGGATTGCTTTGATTTTGGTATTTAGCAAGTTGATTAGTAAACCCAAACGTTGCTGTTATGGTTTTTAATAATTCTTGTTCTTTTTCTTGCCTTGGGCTTAGCTCTTTACCAGAAGTTGCTAACAAATACTGGTAAGTAACTTCGGTTATTTTTATTTCCTTATTATGTTGCTGCCCAAAACAAATAGTAGTAAATAATAATAATAATAAGTATCTCATAATTGAATAGTTAGAAACGACCGCTTAGAGCGGTCGTTTGATTTAGATTTAAATCTCAGCATTCGTTCCACTTGCAACACAAGTATTATAAACTTGATTATAAATTGCATCACGATCAACATCGTTTAATGGGGCACTTTGCTCTTGACTTCTATAATCATCAGTAGCATTAACAGCAGCTGCTGCCAACTCCACACAACGATAATTAGGTGAGAAGAATGCAAACACATTGGAAATAGCCATTACAAAAACAGCTGATAAAATAAATTTTTTCATAATAAATATTTTAAAAATGATTAATAACCAATAATAATAATAATAATAAAGAAAGTATATATATTACGTGTTTTATGTTAAAACTGTTACGGTTTTATACTTACAACCTTTTTAGCTTTTCCATCTCATCAAAAAAAATTTTATCAAAACTCTCATAATGTATCACATCATCCGGATCTGGTAAATTAAATACTTTCGTCTTATTTTTTTCAATGCTTTTTAATTTCCAATGCACCCCCAATCCATTTAAACGGTAAGCTTCAAAAATTAATCCTGGTAAACCAGCATAATCTTCCGGACCGTAAGGAATTGGTATTTCTGGACTAAACCAAGCTTCCATATAGTAAGGATTACCATTAACACTCTTTAAACTTCCAACTGCTTTGTAACATGTAAAACCATCGATACTTTTTTGCTCGGTAGTTATTAGCCAATTATAGTCTATAAAGTTTCGATAATAATAAGATCCTTGTTTTACTAAATTTTTATTTTTCTTAAGATAAATTCGTTGGTCTTTTTTTGATGTAAATCGCGAAGTAATAAAAGGTGCTGTACCGTAAACATTTTTTAAAGTGCCTTCTTGTTCAAACATAGTCCCTTCTGGAGTAATCCACAAAACACCTAAATTATTTTGATGCTCTGGAATAAATATAGTTTTATAATAGTTTTTTTGTTGCTGATTTTTTATGGAATCGGGATCTGAAACTAAAGAAAAAGCATAGCTTATTTTATAGCTTTGTGAAAAAACATAAAAGCAGTTTAACAGTAATATTATTAAAAGAAATTTTTTATTCATTTATTTAAAAAGTGAAAATATTTATGTAAGCAGCTTATTAATATAATTTATGTATTAACACAACCTCGAACTAATGATCTTATAATAAGCAAATACAAATGTTTAGTTATAATAAAAAAGGCAAACGGTTAATTTATTCGCTAAAAGAACATAAAACTCAAAAAGGATTGCTATTTTATTTTTTAATAAACATAATAAATACCAAATACATCCTATTACGGTTTTTTGCAGAAATACTTACGGTTTACAATAATGCATAAAAAAAACCTCTGTTTTAAAACAGAGGTTTTTAATTGTATGTACTAAAATTATAAGCTATTCATTTTTTGTAACCAATTACGCATCGAAACTTCGTTATTAATTAAGTTTCTCAATTCTGCAATAGCTACTCGATCTTGTTTCATGCTATCGCGATGGCGAATGGTAACCGTTTTGTCTTCTAATGATTGGTGATCAACCGTTATACAAAAAGGCGTTCCTAATGCATCCTGACGGCGGTAACGGCGCCCAACCGTATCTTTCTCGTCGTAAGCAACATTAAAATCCCATTTTAAGTCATTCATAATTTCTTGTGCTAGTTCTGGTAAACCATCTTTTTTAACTAAAGGTAAAACAGCAGCTTTAGTTGGTGCTAATACAGCAGGTAATTTTAAAACGGTACGTGTAGATCCGTCTTCCAACGTTTCCTCTTGTAAAGATTTAGAAAAAACAGATAAAAACATACGATCTAAACCAACCGAAGTTTCTACCACAAACGGTGTGTATGATGAATTGGTATCGTTATCAAAAAACTGTAGTTTTCTGCCTGAATGTTCTTCGTGTGCTTTTAAGTCAAAATCCGTACGCGAGTGAATTCCTTCTAATTCTTTAAATCCGAATGGGAAATTAAACTCAATATCTGTAGCAGCATTAGCATAATGCGCTAATTTTTCGTGATCGTGGTAACGGTAATTTTCTTTTCCTAAACCTAAAGACAAATGCCATTTTAAACGCGTTTCTTTCCAGTACTCGTAATATTTCATTTCTTCACCTGGTTTAACAAAAAACTGCATTTCCATTTGTTCAAATTCACGCATACGGAAAATAAATTGGCGCGCTACAATTTCATTACGAAACGCTTTACCTGTTTGTGCTATACCAAAAGGAATTTTTAAACGCCCAGTTTTTTGCACGTTTAAAAAGTTAACAAAAATACCTTGTGCCGTTTCCGGACGTAAGTACAAATCCATCGCCGTATCGGCAGATGCACCTAACTTAGTACCAAACATTAGGTTAAACTGACGAACGTCGGTCCAGTTTTTAGATCCGGTTTCAGGATCTGCAATACCTAATTCTTCAATCAACGCTTTTACGTCGGCTAAATCACCGGTATCTAAACCTTTAGCCATACGTTCTAAAATTTCTTTTTTCTTCGCTAAATATTCAACTACACGTGGGTTAGTTGCCACAAATTGCTCTTCATCAAAAGCTTCTCCAAAACGCGTGCGCGCTTTTTCAATTTCTTTTTGTGCTTTCTGAAATAACTTTTCGCAGTAATCTTCAATTAAAACGTCAGCTCTATATCTTTTTTTAGAATCTTTATTATCAATTAACGGGTCATTAAAGGCATCTACGTGGCCAGAAGCTTTCCATGTGGTTGGGTGCATAAAAATGGATGCATCAATGCCCACAATGTTTTCGTGCATTTGCACCATAGATTTCCACCAGTATTCACGGATGTTTCTCTTTAATTCAACACCATTTTGAGCATAATCATAAACAGCGCTCAAACCATCATAAATTTCGCTCGATGGAAAAATATATCCATACTCCTTTGCGTGCGAAACTACATTTTTAAAAAATCTTCTTGTTTTGCCATAATGCAAAAATATAAAATTGCCTTGTTATTAACGATTTACTATAACGAATTTTATATGTTTTTATGCATAAAATTCGTTGTAGTAAAATTAGTGTTTAATTTACGATTTATGAAATCTATATTACGTAGTATTTTACATGTAGTTTTTCCGGAGGTTTGTGCAGGCTGCAAAGCTATTTTAAACGGAAACGAGCGATTGCTTTGCAGTTACTGCCGGTATGAAATGCCTAAAACCAACTTTTTAACGCAGCCCAACAACGAAGCGTACAAAAAATTTTATGGCATTGTGCCCGTAAATAAGGTTGCCGCTTTGTTGTATTTTGAAAAAGATGGTATTACCCAGCACATTTTGCATCAATTAAAATATAAAAACCAACCCGAATTAGGTGCATTATTAGCTAATATGTTCGCAGATGCCTTGCAAGCTTCAAACTTTTTCCCAACCAATTGTTGTTTAATTCCGGTTCCGTTACATCCTAAACGATTAAAACAACGGGGCTACAATCAAATACATGCCTTTGCCAAAACTTTGGCAAAAAATCATAATCTAGAAATAAACAAAGACATTTTAGTCAGAAACTTGTATAATAAAACTCAGACCAAAAAAAACTTAACCGAACGCAATTTAGGCGAAAAACCTATTTTTGGATTAAGCGATTGGGTTACACAGGCGCAGCATTTTGTTTTAATAGATGATGTGCTTACAACCGGATCTACCTTAATACAATGCGCAAAAGTTTTACAACAAATTCCTGATGCAGAAGTTAGTATTTTAACCCTAGCTTATGCCCATTAGTTTTATTTTAAAAAATACACACCCAGCCTTGTAAAAACTTTAATTTAAAAAGTTTCGTTACAAAAAAATAAAATGGTTATTTTGTAGATTAAAACACGTACTTATGTTTAAATCAAAATATTGGTTCATTCTACTCATTTTAGTTCCAATTATTTTAACTAACTGCGCAAAACGCGGATCTATTACTGGCGGACCAAAAGATACGTTGGCTCCGGTACTAACATCAAGTTTTCCTAAAAATTACAGCAAAAAGTTTGAAGGTAAAACCATTACTTTAACTTTTGATGAATATGTAAAAGTTAAAGATGCCAACAAACAAGTTATTGTTTCGCCGCCGTTAAAAAAGCAATTAAGCATTACGCCACAAGGCGGAGCAAGCAAAACGCTAACTTTACGTTTTACTGATACGTTACAAGACAATACCACGTACAGCATTAACTTTGGAGAAAGTATTATAGATAATAACGAAGGCAATCCGTATTCTGCCTTTAAATATGTTTTTTCTACCGGCGATGTAATTGATTCGTTAAAGCTTAGCGGAACAACCTCGGACGCGCTTTCACAAACCAATGATGATTATGTAAGCGTAATGTTATACCCAGCAGAAACCTTTTCTGATTCTACCATTTACAAAGAAACACCGCTATATATTACCAATACGTTAGAGAAAAATAGCGATTTTACTTTAGATTTTGTAAAAGAAGGAACCTATTATTTAATTGCCTTAAAAGATAAAGGACGTGTTAATTTGTTTGATCCGGCGGTAGATAAAATTGGATTTCTAGACGAACCGATTACTTTTCCGGTAGATTCTACCACAACTTTTAACTTAAAAATGTTTCAGGAAATTGAACCGTTTGCTTTAAAACGTCCGGCGCAACAAAGCAACAACAAAGTTTCGTTTGGTATTGGTAAAACTAAGTTTGAAGATTTTACTATTGATGCCGAACTAAACAACAATAAAATTGAAACTCGTTTTACCCGAGTTACAGAAAAAGATTCTATTTTACTTTGGTTACCCGAATTAGAAATTCAAAAAGAAGATTCTTTAAAAATTAAGCTAAGTAATTTAGGCGAAACGTACGAGCAAGCGTTGAAGTTAAAAACCATGAAACAAACCGATACGTTGGTTGTTAACATACCAAAAAGTAGTGCCTTAAATTTTAGAGATAATTTTACCATTACTGCATCAACGCCAATAGAAACTTTTGATGCAACTAAGGTAACGCTTCTTAAAAAAGATTCAACCGCAGTTCCGTTTGAAGTTGTTCTAAATAAATTAAATAACAAAGTTGAATTACTTTTTGAAAAGCACGAAAACGAAGTACTTACCGCAACCTTTTTGCCAGAAACTTTGGTAGATTTTTACGGAAAAGCAAACGATACCATTGTAGCCAAAATAAACATTCCGGTGTACACCGATTTTGCTAACTTAAATATTACGGTAGAAAATATAAAAGAATTTCCAATCATTTTACAGCTTTTAGATAGCAAAGAAAAAGTAATTTACGAGGCATATAGCGAAAAAGAAACCGAATTTATATTTAATGCTATTGAACCTAATAAATATACGGTGCGAATTATTTACGATACCGATAAAAATGGCGAATGGACCACGGGTAATTATTTATTAAAACAACAACCCGAAGAAGTTTATTACTACCCGCAAGTAATAGATGCCAGAGCAAACTGGGAAATAAATCAAACCATTACCATACCTCAATAAAAAAAAGCAACCTAAATGGTTGCTTTTTTTATACCTTTATTTTAAAATATAAATCTTTTTATGGAAAGCAAAACACGTTGTTTTTGGTGCAGCAATCATCCGTTATATATTCAATATCATGATGAAGAATGGGGAAAACCGGTTTACGATGATGCCAAACTTTTTGAAATGTTATTGTTAGAAAGTTTTCAGGCAGGCTTAAGTTGGTTTACCATTTTAGTAAAACGCGAAAACTTTAAGCAAGCATTTTCTAATTTTGATGTACAAGCCATCGCAAAATATGGTGATGATAAAATAGCCGAATTATTACAAAACGATGGCATTATAAAAAATAAACTTAAAATAAAGGCAAGCATTACCAACGCGTTGGCTTTTATTGCAATTCAAAAAGAATTCGGATCGTTTAGTAAATACCTTTGGAGCTTTACCAACAATCAAATTGTAAACAATTCCCATATTACCAAGCAACATTTTTACGTTACCACGCCCATTTCAGATGCTATTAGTAAAGATTTAAAAAAACGCGGATTTAAGTTTTTAGGTTCAACAACCGTTTATGCGTATATGCAAGCTATCGGAATGGTAAATGATCACACCGAAGATTGTTTTGTTAGAACCGCATCCAAATAAAATTTAATTATTTCTAAAACAGTAAAATTTGCATACAGCAAATTTTATGTAGATATTGCGCAAAGCAAACAAATTATTCCTTTTTTAAACTATGGATTTTATTATGCAACCTTGGCCTTGGTATGTAGGCGGCCCATTAATTGGGATTATTATGATTTTACTAGTTTTACTAGGAAAAAGTTTTGGCTTTTCGTCAAACTTCAGAAATATCTGTTCCTTGCTTGGTGCAGGAAAATCAGTAAGCTTTTTTGATTTTGATTGGCGTGCGCAAAAATGGAACTTATTATTTGCTGTAGGCGCTATTCTTGGCGGATTTGTTGCCGTGCAGTTTTTATCTAACAACCAAGTTCCGGCAATTTCACAAAATACAATTTCGGACTTACAAGCTTTAGGTTTTGCAAGTGCAGGACAAAGTTACGAACCAACCGAAATTTTTGACGTACTAACCGTTAAAAACATTATTATTTTACTTGTTGGTGGTTTATTAGTTGGTTTTGGAACGCGTTATGCTGGTGGTTGTACTTCCGGACACGCAATTTCGGGCTTAAGCAACTTTCAGTTACCATCTTTAATTGCCGTAATTGGTTTTTTTGTTGGTGGTTTAGTTATGATTCATTTACTATTTCCTTTAATTTTTGGATAAGCACATGAAAAACTTTATATACATTTTATTAGGAATGGCTTTCGGAATTGTAATGTACAAAGCCGAAACAGCTTCATGGTTTCGTATTTACGAAATGTTTCAATTTCAATCGTTTCATATGTACGGCTTTATGGGCGGTGCGCTGTTCGTTGGCGTACTAGGTACATATTGGATTAAAAAATCAGATAAAAAAGATTTTAATGGTAATCCAATTATTATTCAACCAAAAGAAAAATCTATAGCGCGCTATTTAATTGGTGGTATTAGCTTTGGCTTAGGTTGGGCTTTAATTGGCGCTTGCCCAGGTCCAATGTTTGTATTGGTTGGTGCTGGCGTTTGGAGCATGTTAATTGTAATATTTGGTGCTTTAGTAGGTACTTATTTATACGGTCTTATAAAACATAAATTACCACATTAAAAAAAAGCAGGCTTAAAAGCCTGCTTTTTTTATATCGCGTTTGTACATGTAAACGAACTTAACTTGTATAAATCTGATGCCTTTATGGCTTTAAAACCACCCTGAACATCTATTAAATTTTGATAACCGCGCGCTCTTAAAATAGAAGTAAATATGATAGAACGATATCCGCTAGCACAATGAATAAAATATGTTTTATTTTTATCTAACTGATTGAAATTTGAGTTGATATAATCTAACGGAACATTGTTTATATCAACAACATGTTCTGCCTCGTATTCTGACGGTTTACGAATATCAACCAAAGCAACGTCATTTTCGTTTTCTAAACGTGCAGCAACCTCAGCTACTGAAAGGCTTGTAATAGTATCTGTTTCTTTACCGGCAGCCTCCCAAGCAGCAATTCCGCCTTGTAAGTAACCTAACGTATTGTCATAACCAACACGAGCCAATCGCGTAATAACTTCCTCCACACGGTCTTGATCAGCAACTAATAAAATAGGTTGTTTAATATCTGTAATTAAAGTACCAACCCAAGGGGCAAAACCACCGTCAATACCAATAAAAATTGAATTCGGAATAAATTTCTCCATGAACTTCTGTCCATTTCGGGTATCTAAAATTAAAGCATTTGTTTCGTTTGCAACTTGTTCAAATTCTTCAGGTTTTAATGCTTTAGAACCGCGTTGTAAAACTGCATCAATATTTTCGTAACCTTTACTATTTAAAAGTACATTTTCAGGAAAATACCCCGGAGGCGGTGTTAAACCGTCAAGCACTTTTTCTACAAAAGTTGCTTCATCCATGGGCTGTAAAGCATAATTTACTTTTTTCTGATTACCTAAGGTGTCAAAAGTTTCTTTACTCATATTTTTACCACAAGCAGAACCTGCTCCGTGTGCCGGATAAATAATAATATCGTCGGCCAACGGCATAATTTTAGTATGTAAAGAATGATATAATTTTTGAGCTAAAATTTCTTGCGTTAAATCAGCTGAAATTTTTTGAGCCAAATCCGGTCTACCTACATCACCAATAAACAACGTATCTCCGGTAAACAAAGCAATGTTTTTACCTGTAGCATCGGCTAATAAAAAACAGGTACTTTCTAACGTATGTCCTGGCGTATGTAAAATAGTTATGGTAAGGTCACCAACTTGTAAAACTTCACCATCAGTAGCAATATGCGCATCAAATTCAGGATTTGCTGTTGGACCGTAAACAATGGTTGCACCTGTTTCACGAGCTAAATCAATATGACCGCTTACAAAATCTGCATGAAAATGCGTTTCTAACACATATTTAATTTTTGCGTTATTTTGTTTTGCTTTTTCTATATATGGTTTAATTTCTCGTAACGGATCAATAATAACAGCTTCCTTGTTGCTTTCTATATAATAAGCACCTTGTGCTAAACAACCGGTATAAATTTGTTCTATTATCATGGTTTTATTTTTTGTGCAAATGCAAATTTAGTTATTTCGTTTGTAAAAAGTAAAAATAAACATTTTACTTGGTTTGTTAGAGCAGCTTGATTTTAAAAAATCAATAAGTTTTATTGTTTTTAGTAATAAAGTTAAATGTAATTTAAATATGTAACTTTTATATAATAGTACAAAAAGTTTACTTATTATAGTAAAAAATATTTTTGATTTATGACTTTACAAGAATTAATACAAACAACCCCGGTAGTTTTAGTTGATTTTTTTGCAGAATGGTGCGGACCTTGCCATACCTTAAAACCCATTTTACAAACGGTAAAACAGCACGTTGGTGATGCGGTAAAAATTGTAAAAGTTGATGTGGATAAATATAGGGAAGTAGCTGCTGAATATCAAATAAGAAGCATGCCTACATTGCTTTTATTTAAAAACGGAGAATTAGTTTGGCGTCACAGCGGTGTTGTAGGCGCACAAGATTTGGTTCGCATTATAGAACAACACAAATAAAACAATAGTTATGACTACTCAGAATATATTAGATGCTTTACAAAAGCAAGAATTAATTTTTAACGATGTATTAGCGCATATCGAAAATTTGTATGAAGCCCAGCCTACAGCGTTTACAAATGGAAGTTTAAAAAACGAAGGAACGCAAAACCAAGGTAGTGCAAGAGTTTTATTTTTTGCAAAAAAAGAAGGTTTATCGGCAAATGATACCTTATGTTTATTTGCAGAACATTATCAAGCTGTTTTAAATGATCCTGATGGCGAAGCACATCAAAACATTCGTCAGTTTATGCAACACGGATGGGACGGTGTAACTTTTGAAAAAGATGTTTTAATTGAAAAATAAAAAAAGCTGGTTTAAAAAAACCAGCTTTTTTTAACTCAATAAAATCTATAATGGGAAAACTTCAAAATAACATATTTTGTATAAAACAAAAACCGTGCCCATTTTAGAATTTAAAATCGTTTTGATTAACTCCTTCATTAATTTGAACCGAATTTGTTAACAATTTAATGCTAAATCCAGGCCCAAGTTCACGATCGGTTTCAAACGGAAATTTAATTCCTTTTACATCTGTATATTTTGTAAAGTAAGACATAGTAGCTATTTTTTGGCCATTTTGTTCTACTTCAGTTTTTTCTGCAACTTTTAATTTTGTTTGTGCATCGTAGTAATACGTTTTATTATCTAACGTAACTACATAAACATCTTTATTATCTAAAGTTTCTAAAGCTGTTAATTTAGCTCCGGCTTGCAAAAGTTGTTCTTCAACAAAAATTGGTCGTCCTTTTAATTCTTTAATCGTTGCTTCTGGCATCGGAATAGTTTGTCCGCCCTGAATAATTGCTCCAGTTGTGCCATTAAATACCTGACGAGATAAAACTTGACCCAAAGATTTGGTTATCATATTTAATTTTCCGTCAGCACTGTACATGGTTGTTATTTCAATAGGTTGACCTTGAATGGTTCCTGAATCAGCAACTAATAAAGTTTTTACTGTTTTTAATTTTGCTGTACCACCAATAGCTTTTAAATAATCGTTTAAAACGCTTGTTGCCGTAACGCCAGCAGGAATTTCACGGTTAACTTCTGGCTTATCAACTTTAGCTCCGAATGCATCAAAATAAAAAATCGCAATTTTTTCTTTCGCAGCTGTTTTTTCTAAATTAGGTAAAACTTCTTGCGCTTTACCTGCAATAACAATACGTGCATTATCTGCTAAAAAATATTTTTTTGCTACGCGTTGTACATCATCAATCGTAACTGCATTAATATTTTTTATGAAGTTTTCATAATAATCATCAGGTAAATTATTTAACGCTGTGTTTAAAGCATATCCTGCAACCGTTTCTGGTTTTTGAACCTGAATAACGAAGTTACCAATGTATTTTGCCTTAGCTAAATCTAATTCGGTTTTAGTAACTTTTTCGTTTCTAATTTTATTTAGCTCGTTTAAAATTTCAACAACTGCGCTATCTGTAACTGCATTACGCACCGATGTTGTAGCACGGAATTTGGTTGTATATCTTCCTGCTCCAACAGATGAATAGGCACCATAGGTCCAGGCTTTATCTTCACGTAAGTTTAAAAATAAACGACCTTCGCCACCGCCACCTAAAATTTGATTGGCTAATAATACCGCAAAATAATCCTTATCGTTGTATTTTAAATCTACTGTATTTACTACACGAATTTCAGATTGAACTGCATTTGGCACGTTTACAAAATTAATTTGTGTGTATTGTAAATTTTTAGGTTCAGCAAAGCTAACATTTGGTGCAATGGCTCTTTTCCATTTTCCAAAATATTTGTCCACTTGCTTTTTCATTTTTTTGGCATCTACATCACCTACAATAACTAAATAGGCGTTACCCGGTACAAAATACGTGTGGTAATTAACCGAAATATCATTTAGCGTAATGTTATTTAAAGTTTCTGCCGTTATAAATTCACCTTTTGGGTGATTTACTCCGTAGGTTAAAGCATTTTCAACACGAGAAGCAATAGCACTTGTATTTTTTTCTTGAGCTTTTAAACCTTCAATCGCACGATTTCTGTTATCATCTAATTCTTCTTGTCTAAAAACCGGATTAGTAACCGCATCAGCCATTAATTCTAAAACACGGTCAGAATATTTTGACAAGCTGGTTGCATACGCACCATTTGAGTTAAAGTAAACTTTAGCACCTAAAAAGTCAACTTCTTCATTAAACTCATCTTTTGCCATTTTACGCGTACCTGTACCTAACATTTGCCCTACCATATCAGAAACACCTTTTGTTTTTCCTTCGGTATATGGAGTTACATCAATCGTTAAGTTATACGAAACGCGAGGTAATTTGTTATTTTCTACAATTAAAACTTTTAGTCCGTTGTTTAAGGTAAAAGTTACTGGTTTACCAACGTTAACCGTTGGCGCTGGCCCTGGTGATGGCATGCTACGGTCTTGAGCTTGAATAACCGATAAGTTAAACAGTAAACCGACTGCCAGGAATATATATTTTTTCATATTTCGAGTATTTGTGATTGGTTTATTGCGCTTTTTGTTGAGCTGGAACGTAATCTATTAAAACACGTTGATTAGGTTTTAAATATTTTTTAGCTACGTCTCTAATTTCTTCTCTTGTAATAGATCGGTAAATATCTATTTCGGTATTGATTAATGAAATATCACCGTAAAGCGCTGAATATGTTGCTAAATTATCTGCAACAGATTCAATATCGTCGTTTTGACTTACATAACGGTTTTCGAAAACGTTTTGTAGTTTTTGAAAATCGCGCTCAGAAATTAAATCTTTTTGAAGTTTTGCAATTTCAAAATCAATTTCGCTAACTACTTGTTCGCTAGTTTTACCTGTAAACGGAATTGCGTAAATGATATAAATACCATAATCTTCTAACGAATTACTGAACGAACCAACTTGTAAAGCTGTTTTATCTTTATCAACTAATTTTTTATATAGCACAGAACTTTGTCCGCCTGATAAATAACTAGAAATCATATCTAAAACTCGAGCATCACGCGTTTTCATTGATGGCACGCGGTAAGCTTCTAATACCATTGGAAGTTGGATATTAGGATCTTCGTAAGTTGCCGTAATTTGCGTAGTTATTTCGTCTTCAACAAATGTTTGACGTTTAACTGGTTCTCCGCGTTTGATGCCGCCAAAATAATCTTGAATCCATTTTTTTGCTTGATGCACTTCAAAATCACCAGCTACAACCAATGTTGCATTATTTGGTACGTAGAATTTTTTATTAAAAGCTAAAAATTCATCTAAAGTTGCCGCATCTAAATGATCCATAGAACCAATAGTTGTCCAACGGTACGGATGTTTTTTAAACAATTCTTTTTTAACCGCGGTAAAAACATTTCCGTAAGGTTGGTTATCTACACGTAAACGTTTTTCTTCTTTAACTACTTCATTTTGCGTATCAACTCCAATCTGATTGATTACCGGATGTAACATTCGTTCAGATTCTAACCACAAACCTAATTGTAAGTTGTTAGACGGAAAAACTTCGTAATAATACGTTTTATCGTCAGTGGTATATGCATTGTTTTGCCCTCCGTTGCTGGCAACTATTTTAAACCAATCACCACGCGGAATGTTTTGAGTTCCTTCAAACAACAAATGTTCAAAAAAGTGAGCAAATCCCGTTCTTTCAGGGTTTTCGTCTTTCGCACCAACATGATATAATACTGAAGTAACAACTACAGGCGTGGTTTTATCTTGATGTAAAATTACATGCAAACCATTGTCTAAATTGTACTCTTCATAGGCAACTTGTTGCGCAAACGCAGCTAATTGAAAGGTAAGAATACCACTTAGCGTTAATAAAGATTTTTTCATAAAATATTAATATTTAGTAGATAACGTCTAAATTACTGACTTATTTAATATATCGGTCTTTTTTTTTACTTTTTTTACTAACAATTCGATGTAAGTATTTGATTTAATGATAATATGTTATATATTTGCGCTCTTAAAATAGTTTAATTAAAAACATTGTTATGTACGCAATCGTAGAGATAGCAGGGCAACAATTTAAAGTAAGCAAAGACCAAAAAGTTTTAGTTCATCGCTTAGCTGTTGAAGAAGGAGCAAACGTTAGTTTTGACAAAGTTCTTTTAGTAGACAACAACGGAACAATCACTTTAGGCGCCCCAGCTGTAGAAGGAGCTTCTGTAGGAGCTAAAGTATTAAAGCATTTAAAAGGAAACAAAGTTATTGTTTTCAAAAAGAAAAGAAGAAAAGGTTACCAAAAGAAAAATGGTCACCGTCAAGCTTTAACACAAATTGTAATCGAAGGTATTAACATTTAATTTTACACATCATGGCTCACAAAAAAGGTGTCGGTAGTTCGAAGAATGGTAGAGAATCAGAATCGAAACGTTTAGGTGTTAAGATTTATGGTGGACAAGCTGCCATTGCTGGGAACATCATTGTAAGACAAAGAGGTTCAAAGCACAACCCAGGTGAAAATGTTTACATGGGTAAAGATCATACTTTACATGCTAAAGTTGATGGAGTTGTTAAATTCCAAAAGAAAAAAGATAACAAATCTTACGTTTCTGTTTTACCATTTGAAGCATAATTTTTACATATCTTGAAAAAATTAAAAACCCACTGCATAGTGGGTTTTTTTATTGCTTTATTTTGTGCGGGCTTTAGATTCGTTTATTAAACGGGTTGTTGTTGCGTTTACCTCTTCTAATTCTTTTATAGCTTTATCATAAGCTGCTTGCGCAACTTTTTCTGCTTCGGCATTTTGCTTCTTTTTTGCTTCGGCTAAATCTTTTTCAACCTTAAATAATTTATATTCAGCATGGCGGGTGGTTAAATGTAAATCTTTTTCTACACGTTGGTTATGTGCTTTACGTACAGCAACTGCTTTTTCAAAGGCTTCGTGTGCCGCATCATAAGCAATTTGTGCATCTGCCTCAACTTTTTTATCGTGGTTGGCTTTAGCACGTTCTAAATTATGGGTGGTGCGTTGTAAATCAGCTTTAGCTTTATGCATGTTATTGCGCCATTCACTTTCTAATAAAAATTGCTCACGTTTACGAGCTAATAGTGCATTTTCAAAATCTAATTGTGCTTGCACGTACGCTTGATTTGCAATTTTTTCTGCAGCTTGATCGTGCTTTGCTTTGGCTTGTTCAAGGTTTTGGGTTGCAACACGTAAGTCGGCTTTCGCTTTGCGCAATCCTTTTTGCCAATCTGCTTCTGCACGATCGGCGCCTTTTGTATTTGAAGATGATGCCGTTTGATTGTTAGCTTCTGCTTGAGCCGTTTTTTGTGAGTTGCATGAAACTAAAACAAACGCAGAAGTTGCTAACGATAAGATAATTTTTTTCATGGTTAGTTATTTTATATGCAAACGATGCGTAACAAAGTTTTATTACATACTAAAAATAAAAAAGCGCATTTGAATGCCAAATGCGCTTTTAAAATATATAGTTATTTTATTAATATCTGTAATATTCTGGTTTGAATGGTCCTTTAACCTCAACTCCAATATATGCAGCTTGTTCAGTAGATAAAGTTTCTAACTCAACACCTAATTTAGCTAAATGTAAAGCTGCAACTTTTTCATCTAAATGTTTTGGTAACATATATACGTCATTTTCGTATTTATCAGCATGTTTCCATAACTCAATTTGTGCTAACGTTTGGTTAGTAAATGAGTTTGACATAACGAAAGATGGGTGACCTGTTGCACAACCTAAGTTAACTAAACGTCCTTCTGCTAAAATAATAATATCATTACCAGCAATTGTATATTTATCAACCTGAGGTTTAATTTCTACTTTAGATGCACCGTGGTTTTTGTTTAACCAAGCCATATCAATTTCGTTATCAAAATGTCCGATATTACAAACAACTGTTTTATCTTTCATTTGTTCGAAATGACGACCAACTACGATATCTTTATTACCTGTTGTTGTGATAATGATATCTGCATTACCTACCACTGTATCTAGTTTTTTAACTTCGTAACCGTCCATTGCAGCTTGTAAAGCACAAATTGGATCGATTTCTGTAACAGTTACAATAGATCCAGCTCCGCGGAAAGATGCAGCTGTACCTTTACCTACGTCACCGTATCCACAAACAACCACACGTTTACCTGCTAACATTAAATCTGTAGCACGGCGAATGGCATCAACTGCAGATTCTTTACATCCGTATTTGTTATCAAATTTAGATTTAGTAACCGAATCGTTAACGTTAATAGCTGGCATTGGTAATGTACCTGCTTTTACACGCTCGTATAAACGGTGAACACCAGTTGTTGTTTCTTCAGACAACCCTTTAATTCCAGCAACCAATTCTGGGTAACGATCAATAACCATATTAGTTAAATCACCACCATCATCTAAAATCATATTTAATGGTTGACGATCTTCTCCAAAAAATAAAGTTTGCTCAATACACCAATCAAATTCTTCTTCATTTAATCCTTTCCAAGCATAAACTTGAATTCCAGCAGCAGCAATTGCAGCAGCAGCTTGATCTTGTGTTGAGAAAATATTACATGATGACCAAGTAACTTCAGCTCCTAAAGCAACTAAAGTTTCGATTAAAACAGCTGTCTGAATCGTCATGTGTAAACATCCTGCAATACGAGCACCTTTTAACGGTTGCTCATCTTTATATTCAGCACGTAAAGCCATTAAACCAGGCATTTCGGCTTCTGCTAATTCAATTTCTTTTCTTCCCCAAGCCGCAAGTGAAATATCTTTCACTTTAAAAGGCACGAATGGTATTGTTTTAGTACTCATCTATTTAATAGTATATTTGTATAAACATAAATTTAGACAAAGTTACATTATTTAATTCTAATTTTTATTATTTTACTTTGAATTAAGGCTTTGCTTAACAAAAAACCGTATGGCATTTTTAAAAAAATTAACTTTTACAGAGAATACAGACATTTATATTTGGAAAATAACAGAAGATTTTGATTTTTTAATCAAAAATGTAATTTTAAAGCCTGAAAGCCTGAACAGGGTGAATAGCATGAAATCAGAATCGCATCGTAAAGGTTTTTTAGCCGTTAGAATGCTTTTACAACATTGCGGTTATACCGATCATGATTTATGGTATGATGAAACCGGAAAACCAAATCTTATTGATGGTAAAAAAATATCAATCACACATTCTTTTGATTATTCAGTAATTGCAATTAGCAATCAAGATATTGGGGTTGATATTGAGCTTTGCCGAGAAAAAGTAATTCGCATTAGTAATAAATTTGCAAAAGAATTGTTTGTTACTACTTTGTTACCCAACGAAAAAACACGAACTTTAACATTTATTTGGGGAGCTAAGGAATCTATTTTTAAAATAATGAACGAACCCGGAATTAGCTTTTTAGACCATATTATGGTACAAGAAATTAATTTAAACAAAAACAAAACCAACGCCGTACTCGAATTTAACAACCAAACGGTTTTATTTGATATTTTTTATACCGAATTAGATAATTATTGCTTGGTTTATGCCGAAAAAAATGAAAAGCAACTTACTTTATAAACAAATTTGCGAAGCGCAAAAAAACAACAAAAAACTATTAGCCATATTAATAGATCCGGATAAAGTACAAGTTTCTGAAATTACTTTTTTAATCCAAAAAATTAAACAATCGCCAGCAACGCACATTTTTGTTGGCGGCAGTATTGTAACTAATTTTATAATTGATGAATTGGTATTGGCTTTAAAAGCTGAACTAAACTTACCTATTATTTTATTTCCTGGCGATCCGTCACAAATTAGCGAGCATGCCGATGCAATTTTGTTTTTAAATTTAATTTCTGGCAGAAATCCTGATTATTTAATTGATATACAAGTTAAATCGGTACCTTTGTTAAAAAATAGTAAATTAGAAATTATTCCTACGGGATATTTATTAATTGATGGCGGTAAAGAAACTGCTGTGCAACGCGTAAGTAAAACCACACCAATATCCAACACTGCAGTTGATCAAATTGTAAATACGGCTATTGCCGGAATGTGGATGGGCAATCAGTTAATATATTTAGAAGCTGGTAGCGGTGCACTTCAGGCCATTTCGCCACAGATAATAAAACAAGTAAAACAAGAACTCCATATTCCTTTACTTGTTGGTGGTGGTATTAAAACTTACAAGCAAATAGAAACTGCTTACCAAAACGGTGCAGATTTGGTTGTAATTGGAACTGCTTTTGAAAACAATCCCCATTTTTTTGACAATTCATTATGTTAGATTTTTTAACAGCGCCATACATAAACACGCCTTGGTTTTATATTGTATTAGAACTAATTGCTTTTTTTTTAGGCGTTTTAAGCGTTTGGTACGCTCGTAAAGAAAATATTTTAGTTTTTCCTACTGGCTTAATTTCTACTATAATTGTCGTGTATTTGCTTTATCAAACCCATGATATTGGAAACATGTTGGTTAACCTTTACTTTTCTGCCATGAGTATTTTTGGCTGGTACAACTGGAAGTTTGGAAAAACAAACGAAGAAAATAGTTTAAAAATTTCAAAAACTAATTTAAAACAACGTATATTAGGGCTCGCAATGGGCTTGTTTACCTTTGTATTGGTTTATGTAATTTATACCATTTTTGGCATAGAAATAACAACCATAACTTATTTAGATTTGTTTACAACAGCTGTGTTTTTTACTGCTATGTGGTACATGGCTTTAAAGAAACTAGAAAGCTGGCTATTGTGGACCATTGGTAACATTATTGTAATTCCGTTATTTATTTATCGCGATTTAATATTACTGGCTTTACAATATGTAATATTGACTTATTTGGCCGTAATGGCTTATTTAGAATGGAAAAAAACATTCAAAAATCAACATTTAAAATCATAATTAAATACTAAATTCCGTTATTTTAAGTTATGATTTAATCAATAAAGAGATTCATGCAAATATTCAACATTCTTGACTCCCTCTCTAAATCTGATTTAAAGCTTTTAAATCAGTTATATATTGATACAGATAAAATTTCTAATCAATATAAAAATTGTTTTAAAAGCAATTCCCCAATACAACTAACAAAAGTTGCCACGTTAAACGATGGTATAATTAATTTATCTGATTCCGAACAAAAAGAATTAGTAAAGTTATATCATGCTAAAGTAAATAATTATACGATAGAAAAGTTTGTTCCTGCCTCTGGAGCAGCTACGCGTATGTTTAAATTTTTAACTGATTTTATCACGCAATTTAATCCTAGTAAAGAAACTATAAATGGCTATATAAATAAATATAAAGCCCATGATTTAACTACGTTTTTTACTGGACTAGAAAAATTTAGTTTTTTCGAACCGATTTATAAACATTGTTTAGAAGTTTTTCCAAACTTCGAAACTTTTTCACAAGACAACAAGCATTATTACTTTGTTAAAGTTATGCTTGAAAAAGAATATTTTGGGTATAGTAAAAAACCCAAAGCATTAATTCCTTTTCATAAAATAGATAACTTGTTTGTCACTCCAATTGCGAGCCATTTAGAAGAAGCCAAAGGCTTAATGGGGAAAAAAGGGAAAATACATTTTACTGTATCTAAAGGTTTTGAAGAAGATTTTTTAAATGAAATAAAAGCATTACAATCTGATTGCAGTATTTCTTTTTCTAACCAAATGGCTAAAACAGATAGCGTTGCGTTTGATTTAGATGGTAGCTTTTTTAGACAAGCCAACGAAAAATTATTGTTCAGACCGGGCGGCCACGGGGCATTAATAGAAAATTTAAACGCTCTAAAATCAGACATTGTTTTTATAAAAAACATTGACAACGTTTCATTAAAACATTTAGACAACATTATTTTTTACAAAAAAGTTTTGGGCGGTGTTTTATTTAAAAATCAAGAAACAATTTTTAATATTTTAAGAAATTTCGATAAGGTTTCTACCCAAGAAAATATTATTGAGATATTAAATTTCATGGAAAAAAAATTAAACATTTTTGTTCCAAACCATATAAAAGTAAATAGCACGTTTGATGTTGTTAAAAGCTTTATAAAAGACAAGCTAAACCGACCGATTCGCGTTTGTGGCATGGTTAAAAATGAGGGTGAACCTGGTGGTGGACCGTTTTGGACAAAAAATGCACAAAACGAAATTTCATTACAAATTGTTGAAAGCGCTCAGGTAAATAAAAATGACATAAAGCAACAATTAATTTTATCACAAGCAACGCATTTTAATCCGGTAGATTTAGTTTGTGGTATCAGAAATTATTTAGGTAAAAAATTTGATCTTAAAAATTATGTAGATCACAACTCAGGATTTGTGGTAGAAAAATCTCACGAAGGAAGGGATTTAAAAGCATACGAATTACCTGGATTATGGAACGGTGCCATGGCAGATTGGATTACTATTTTTGTTGAAGTTCCTATCGAAACATTCAATCCTGTTAAAACCGTAAACGATTTATTAAAACCAGCACATGTACATAAAAAACCTTGCGAATAGCAAGGTTTTTATTTTTTGTATTTAATGTAATTATCCGTCCAAAAATCTGTATCCTTCAACACCAATTCATTTGCCGTTAACTTTACAATTTGGCGTTTATAAACAGAATCTGTTCCTTCATTCATAATAAACAAATGCATTAATTCCATTTTATAAGAAAAAGATTCCGAAACTTGTTTTTGGCAAGCATTAAAATGCAAATTGTATTGCCCAACAGAATCATTCGCAAATAGTAAAAAATCATCTCCACAACTTGTATCCCAAGGCACAACCTGCATTGCATTTATGCGCATCTCAATCGGTTTCCATTCCCCAAGCAACAATTCATAATTAATATCCCGATTATCATCTTCGTCAGTGCAACCCGAAAAAAGCATTAACAAGGTAAAGCTCAATAAGCTTATTTTTTTCATATTAAAAACGTTTATACTTGTAACGTATTAAAAATAATCAAATTACATCTTACAAAAATATTTTTTCTATCTTTAAGCAACAAGTTCATGGTACTCATGCTAAAAACCATCATAACAACGTTATAAATGTAAAACTATATATTATGAAAGTTTCTGTTATTGGAGTAGGCAACGTAGGTGCTACCGCTGCCCAAATTTTAGCGTACAAACAAATCGCTAACGAAGTGGTTTTATTAGATATTATTGAAGGCGTAGCCGAAGGAAAAGCTACCGATATTACCCAATGTGCCCCAAGCTATGGTTTTGATACCTTAGTAACCGGCGTAACAAATAATTTTGAGGCAACTAAGAATAGTGATGTTGTAGTTATTACGTCTGGATCGCCAAGAAAGCCAGGTATGACGCGAGAAGAACTTTTAACTATAAATGTAGATATTGTTTTAAATGTAACCAATAACGTACTCAAACATTCTCCGAATGCCATTTTAATTGTGGTAACCAATCCGTTAGATTCTATTACTTATGCTGTTTTAAAACATACTAAACTACCTAAAAACAGAGTAATTGGTATGGGAAGCAGTTTAGATTCCGCTCGATTTAAATTTTATTTAAGTCAAAAAACAAAACTTCCCATTAATGATATTGACGCCATGGTTATTGGTGGACATGGAGATACAACAATGATTCCGTTAGCAAGCTATGCTAATTACAAAGGGATTCCGATTACAAATTATTTAAACGAAAAAGAAACTGAAGAAGTTGTAAGCCAAACTATGGTTGGCGGCGCAACCTTAACTAAAATGTTAGGAACCTCAGCTTGGTACGCACCTGGTTCTTCTATCGCATATATTGTTGAAGCTATTTTAAACAACCGTAAAAAACTTATTCCGTGTGCAACTTTGTTAGAAGGCGAATATGGCATTCAGGATGTAGTTATGGGCGTGCCATGTGTAATTGGTAAAAATGGTATAGAAAAAGTGGTTGAATTAAAATTAACAGCTGCAGATAAAGAAAAATTTGAAAAAAGCGCACAAGCTATTAAAAAAGTAAATGCAGAAATAAAATAACAAAAAAGGCTCAAAATAAATTTTGAGCCTTTTTTGTTATTAATCGTTAAGCTTAAGTACAGCCATAAACGCCGATTGCGGAATTTCAACGTTTCCAACCTGACGCATACGTTTTTTACCAGCTTTTTGTTTTTCTAATAATTTACGTTTACGCGAAATATCTCCACCGTAACATTTTGCGGTTACGTCTTTACGTAAAGCTTTAATGGTTTCACGAGCAATTACCTTAGCACCAATAGCAGCTTGAATTGGAATATCGAATTGCTGACGCGGAATTAACTCACGTAATTTTTCACACATTTTTTTACCAATATGATACGCATTATCCTCGTGAATTAATGCTGAAAGTGCATCTACGTTTTGTGCATTTAATAAAACATCTAAACGAACTAACTTAGATTGACGCATGCCAATTGGGTGATAATCAAACGAAGCGTAACCTTTAGAAACTGTTTTTAATCTATCGTAAAAATCAAATACAATTTCAGCCAAAGGCATATCAAAATTCAATTCAACACGTTCTGGCGTTAAATACGTTTGGTTTGTTATTTGACCACGTTTTTCAATACATAAGCTCATTACGTTACCTACATAATCAGCTTTTGTAATAATGGTAGCTTTAATAAAAGGTTCTTCAACTCGGTCTAGTTTAGACGGCTCTGGTAAATCAGATGGGTTATTTACAATAAACGGAGTTTCAGGATCTTTTTTGGTATACGCCATGTACGAAACGTTGGGAACCGTAGTAATAACCGTCATGTTAAATTCACGTTCTAAACGTTCCTGAATAATTTCCATGTGTAACATACCTAAAAATCCACAACGGAAACCAAATCCTAAAGCTGCCGAACTTTCTGCCGCAAAAACTAACGACGCATCATTTAGCTGCAATTTTTCCATCGATGCACGTAAATCTTCGTAATCTTCCGTATCAACCGGATAAATACCAGCAAATACCATTGGTTTTACATCCTCGAAACCAGAAATCATATTTTTGGTTTGATTAACTGCATCGGTAATGGTATCTCCAACTTTTACTTCGCGCGCTTCTTTAATACCTGAAATTAAATAACCAACATCACCGGCCGATATAACTTGTTTCGGAACTTGGTTTAACTTTAAGGTTCCAATTTCATCCGCATAATATTCATTGCCCGTAGCCATGAATTTAATTTTTTGGTTCTTTTTAATTTGCCCGTTAATTACACGGAAAATTACTTCGATACCACGGAATGGGTTGTAAACCGAATCAAAAATTAAAGCTTGTAACGGTTCGTCCGGATTTCCGCTTGGCGCAGGAATACGGTCAATAACTGCTTCTAAAATTTTATCAACACCAAATCCGGTTTTTCCAGAAGCATGAATAATATCTTCTAACTTACAACCAAGTAATTCTACAATATCATCACTTACTTCTTCTGGATTAGCAGAAGGTAAATCAACTTTATTTAAAATAGGAATAATTTCTAAATCATTTTCTAACGCCAAATACAAGTTAGAAATGGTTTGTGCCTGAATGCTTTGTGCAGCATCAACAATAAGTAAAGCACCTTCACAAGCAGCAATTGAACGTGAAACTTCGTACGAAAAGTCAACGTGCCCTGGGGTATCAATTAAGTTTAAAATAAATTTTTCTCCTTTGTGAACATATTCCATTTGAATGGCATGCGATTTAATTGTGATTCCACGCTCACGTTCTAAATCCATACTATCCAATAATTGCGCTTGAGCTTCACGAGCAGTAACAGTTTGGGTAGCGTCTAACAAACGGTCTGCCAAAGTACTTTTACCGTGGTCAATATGGGCGATAATACAAAAGTTTCTGATATTTTTCATCGTCGTATATTGTCAAAAAAATTAGGGCGTGCCCCTACGGGTCGGGCTATCCGCTCATAGTCCTTGTGCTTCGCACTTGCGGGCTATACGCTCCTATCCCTCACGCATATATTAATTTACAAATATACTTTAAAGTTTATATATTTTAATTTTTTGGTTTAAGTATTTTATCTTAAAAAAAAAGAAGTGTTAAAGTTATAATTTTAACATTATATATAACAATATAAATATGTGCTTATCGTTTTTATTGATGTAAACAAATTTGGAGAATTTATTCTTTTACAAAAAAGAAAAAAAACAGATTTGTTGGTGTTAAATAATTAGCCACATTTATAAAAATGTAGTATTTTTCAACACAACAATAGCATGTTTTATTTCAGAAACAACGGATATGTTAATGACAAGATTAAAACACTTAAAGCTTGTACTATTTATAAGTAAAAAAGTACAAATTAAAAATCGTTCCTTATTTCCCTTTTAAATAGCGTAATTTTCGCAAAAAAAAACGAGAGCATTTCCCCTCTCGTTTTTTTATTTTACAACCGCAATAGGTTGGTTCAAAATTTTATTTACCGGACATTTATCGGCAATTGTATATAAGCGCGTTTTCATTTCTTCAGTTAACTCCGGGCCAACAAACTCTATTTTTTTTATAAACTTGGCTGTGCCTGGCGTAGTTTCTTCATCTAAAGTAATATCAACTAAAACATCTTGCAAAGGCCATTCTTTACGATTGGCATACATTCTAACAGTAATTGCGGTGCACGATGCCAAGGCACCAACTAATAATTCTTTCGGATTTGGTCCTAAATTAGTTCCGCCTTTTTCTGCAGGTTCATCTGCAATAAAGCTTATATTTTCGGTAATTAAATCTGTTTTATATGTATTATTTTTAATACTTGCTTTAACTTGTGCCATACTTATTTGGTTTTAAATTTAGGTTCAGGAATAGGAATCCATTCGGTTTCATTAGGAACCTTCGGAAAATTTTCGTTTTGTGCCATCCAATCTTGTTTGGCTTTTTCAATTCGCTCTTTAGATGTTGAAACAAAGTTCCAGAATATAAAACGTTCTTCCGGAAACGCATCTCCTCCAAAAACATAAACCGTGGTTTGAGGAGCTAAATTAAACTGACACAAATGCGCATCTAAAGTGATTAAAATTTGTTTCGGACCAAAAGTTTGATTTTCTATTTGTACCTCACCTTCTAAAATATACAATCCGCTTTCTCCGAATAGCTGATTTTTAAAATCAATTGTTTTAGTTTCGTTGGTTGTATTTTTTACTTCAATCATATACAGCGGCGAATAAGTTGGCACGGGTGATGCATAACCTAAAACTTCACCAGCTATAAGTTTATAATGCACGGCATCTTCTGTCCAAATTGGTAAAGCTTGCGCATCAATATGTTTAAACTTCGGTTCGGTTTCTTCTAAATCTTTAGGTAAAGCAATCCAAATTTGTAATCCGTGTAAAAACTTATCAGTTGTACGTAAATATTCGGGCGTACGTTCAGAATGTACCACGCCTTTACCTGCAGTCATTAAATTTACTGCACCGGGCTGAATTTCTATTTCATTGCCAATGCTATCGCGATGCATAATAGCACCGTCAAACAAATAGGTTAAGGTACTTAATCCGATGTGCGGATGCGGTGCTACATCTAGGTTTTGGTAATCTTTTAAAAACGCTGGCCCCATATGGTCAATAAACACAAACGGACCAATGTTGCGTTTTTGTCTAAAAGGCAACAAACGGCCAACTAAAAAATTACCGATATCGGCAGCAGTTTCTTCTTTAATAAAATCAATATTTGACATAAATTAATTGGCTTTACATTTATACTAATTTACGGATTAATTACTTTAAAACCGTCATTTTCTATTCTAATTCTGCCAACTTTTGTTCGATAGCCATGATAAAATAAACAAATCCAATTTTGAGCTATGGCTTGTTCTACAACAATTTTACGGAAAGCATTCGCTTCTTTCGGAAACTTATCGCTTTTAACCAGTAAACTACTTCCAATTTGTTGCGGCATGGTTAAAATATCGCCACCAAAATAAATATATTCGTTATTTTCATTAAATAAAAATGCGGTATGATAAGGCGTATGTCCGCCGGTTAATTGATACGAAATTACATCGTTAATCACGCCATCACCTTCAATAAAAACAACATTACCCGATTGCAATAAAAAAGCAAAGGCAGGATAATTGTAGTTTTCACTTGCTAGCTCGTGCACCCAATCCCATTCGGGTTTAGAAATATAATGTGTGGCATTCGGAAAAGTTAATTGCCATTGGTTATTTACTTGTTGAACCAGTCCGCCAACATGATCTTTATGCAAATGCGACATTAAAACTTTTGTAATTTGTTCGGGCTGTACCCCAACTTCGCGCAAGTTTTGCACTAAAATCAATTCGTTATTTGTTGTTTTAGCGCCAACGCCAGCATCTAATAAAACCAAATCTTGAGAAGTACGAACCAAAAAAGGTTGAATATCTAAAAAAACAGAACCCGTAAAGTCAGTTTTCTTTTTAGTTTTAGCATCAAAAAGAGTAAAGTTTTTGTTTTTATCAATCGCAAAGGTTCCTTCTTTTAAAACAAAAAATTCCATAAAATATCTTACTATAATTTAATCTTAAAGGTACTACATAAAATTTATTGCCCGTTGTAATAAGGTTTTTTTTAACCTGATATTTCAAAAAATGATGTAATTTTGTAAAAAATTTTGGCATGCTTAAAATAGGAAACATAGAATTACCTGACCATCCGTTATTACTTGCTCCCATGGAAGATGTGAGTGATCCGCCTTTTAGAAGGTTATGTAAACAACATGGTGCAGATTTAATGTATTCTGAATTTATTTCGTCTGAAGGGCTTATTCGCGATGCGATTAAGAGCCGAATGAAGTTGGATATTTTTGATTACGAACGTCCGGTTGGTATTCAGATATTTGGAGGTGATGAAGAAGCCATGGCTTTATCTGCTAAAATTGTTGAAACCGTAAAACCAGATATTGTTGATATTAATTACGGATGCCCCGTAAAAAAAGTTGTTTGTAAAGGTGCCGGAGGCGGGCGTTTTAAAAGATATTGACTTAATGGTACGTTTAACCGAGGCAGTTGTAAAATCTACAAGCTTACCTGTAACGGTTAAAACCCGTTTAGGTTGGGATGATGATAGCATTAATATTGATGAAGTTGCCGAGCGTTTGCAAGATGTAGGTATTCAAGCTTTAACCATTCATGCTCGTACACGTGCCCAAATGTACAAAGGCCATTCTGATTGGTCTCACATTGCTCGTGTAAAAAACAACGCGCATTAAAATTCCGATTTTTGGAAACGGAGATATTGATTCGCCACAAAAAGCATTAGAATACAAAAATAAATATGGTTTAGACGGCATGATGATTGGCCGTGCTGCTATTGGTTATCCTTGGATTTTTAATGAAATTAAACATTACTTTGAAACGGGTGAAATTTTAGCTCCGCCTACCATGACTGACAGATTAGAAGCTGCCAAAAACCATTTAATTTGGTCGACCGAATGGAAAGGTGAACGTGTTGGAATTGTTGAAATGCGCCGCCATTATACCAATTATTTTAAAGGTATTCATGGATTTAAACCACATCGTCAAAAACTAGTTACTACTGATAATTTAGAAGAACTTTTAGCAACTTTTGATGAAATTGCAAAAATATACAACGGTTACGAAATAGAACAATTATAAAAAAAGAGAGCTTATTGCTCTCTTTTTTGTTTGTCGTTATTTATATTAGAAACGTCTGAAACAATATGCATTTCGCGTTGCGGATACGGATTTGTAAATCCAGCTTTATCTAAAGCAACTTTAATATCTTCTTGCAGTTGGTAACGTGCAGCCCAATAATCAGCTTTCATTGCCCAACCACGAACTGTTAAATTAACAGCGCTATCTCCTAAATTATTTACAAAAATTTCTATTTCTGGTGTTTTTAAAACCCTTGAGTCGCCTTTTAAAACTTGAGCAATAATATCTTTAGCAGTTTTAATATTATCCTCGTAAGCAATTCGAACTGAATATTCAAAACGGCGGTTAGTAATTTTAGAATAATTGTGAATTACTGAATTAGCTAACGGTCCGTTAGGACTAAACACAGTAATTCCGGAAGAGTTTACTAAGGTTGTATAAAGTAAATCAATCTTTAAAACAGTTCCTTCGGTGCTTGAATTATTTTCAATATAATCTCCCACTTCATACGGTCTAAAAATTAATATTAATACACCGCCAGCAAAATTAGATAAGGAACCTTGTAAAGATGCTCCAACTCCTAAACCAATTGCTGTAAAAATGGCAATAAATGAGGTTGTTTGAATACCAATATTAGAAACTACGGTTAGAATTAAAAGCGTGTATAAAATAAATTTTACTACCGAGCGTAAAAATCCGCGAAGCGATAAATCTAAATTTTTCTTTGCAAAGTATTTATCAAGTAAATTTAATAACGTGCGTATTAAAAATAAACCGATAGATAAAATAACTACGCCTAAAATTAGGTTTGGAATAGCACCTAAAATTTTAGAAAAAATGGTATTTAAAACAACGTTTAGCCTATCTACCGTATCTGAAACGGTGTGTGTAACCGCATCAGAGGTATTTGAAAGAATTGGATTCATTAAAATGTATTTTTATTCTGAGATTAAATGTTTATTTACGCGGCTGCTTGCAATTAGTGATGAAACAAAACCTAAACATAAAACGGTAAAAACAACTAATAGTACATTTACAGCCTCAAATTTTGTTGGGTAAGGAATGGTAGCATTTATCATTACCATGTGCGTTTGTTGCTGAACAAAAACCAAAGTAAACCCTAAAACTAATCCGATAATACAACCTGCAACAGTAATTAACATACCCTGAAATAAAAATATTTTGCGCAAGCTTTTTATTTCTACCCCTAAGTTGTACAACGTTTTTAAATTCAGTTTCTTTTCAAAAATCATCATAATAAGCGCTCCAACTAAGTTAAAAAGAGCAACAATAATAACCAAAGTAAATATTAAATAAACGGCTAAATTTTCGGTATTTAACATTTTATAAAGCCCTTCGTTAAGTTGCGCTCTGTTTTTAACCAAAATTGAGTTGTTAAAAACCTGATTTAAAAATTGAGTTGCTTTTGACTCAGATGTACCAGCTGCTAACTTAAATTCGATAGCACTTACTTGATTGGCCTCAAAGTTTAAAATACTACGTGCAACAGCAATATCTGTAAAAATATACTTCTGATCTAGATCTTCGCTTAAGGCATAAATACCAACCGGGAATAAAGTTTCTTGAAAAAACGCATCACGGCTTTCAATATTTCCTTTTCCGGGTTTGGGTGCAAAAACTTCTAAATCATTTTGATAATCGTACAAGCCCATAGCCATTTTATCGGCAATACCATAACCAGCAACCGCTTGGTAGGTATTTGGTTCTATCCACTGCCCAGAGTAAAGCTTATTCTGAATATCGGTTACTTGTACAAAATTGCTATCAACGCCCTTTATATAAGCAACTTGTTGTTTGTTGTTAAAGGAAAACAAAACACGTTCTTCTACAACTTCGCTAAAAACTGTAAAAAATCCTGAATTTTGTAATACAGATTTCTGCTCGGGGGTTAACGCAATATTTTTCCCGGTTTTAGGAAAAATTTTCATTTCAGGATCAATCTGGTTGGTAAACGACAAAGACAATTCACGTAAACCACTAAAACCAGATAATACCACAAACAAAGCCATTGTACTAATAATAATACTTAAAGATGCAATGGCCGTAATAATATTTATTGCGGTAGATTTGCTTAAGCTTATGCCGTAACGTTTGGCGATGTAAAAAGGAAAATTCAACTTATGATTTTTTGCGGCGTGTTAACAAACTTCTATCTTCAATCGGGTTTTCTTCCGCTTTTAAAGCATTATCAATTTTCTCAATATATTCTAAGCTATCATCAATATAAAAAATCAAGTTTGGTACACGGCGTAATTGTAATTTTACGCGTTGCGCCAACTCATGCTTAATTAAAGGTGCATTTGTTTTTATAGCAGCTAAAAGTTCTGCACCTTTATCTGCCGGAAAAATGCTTAAGTAAACCTTAGCTATTGATAAATCTGTGGTTACGCTAACCTTAGATACTGATATAATTAAATTAGCAATATTATTTTTACGTACCTCGCCTTGCAAAATATCAACCAAATCTTTTTGCAAAACCGTTCCTATTTTTTTCTGTCTATTTGTTTCCATGCTACAAAAATACAATTTTTTAAGTTGCATTATTTGTTTAATTTTAGAATCGTTAATTTTAGTAAAGAATTAGTATATGAAAAAAATTGAACATATTGGTATTGCAGTAAAAAGCTTAGAAACTTCAAATTTACTTTTCGAAAAATTGTTTGGAGCACCTGCATATAAAGAAGAAGAAGTTGCCAGCGAAGGCGTTAAAACTTCTTTTTTTATGAATGGACCTAACAAGATTGAACTATTAGAAGCAACAAATCCAGATTCTGCAATTGCTAAATTTATAGAAAAAAAGGGCGAAGGCATTCATCACATTGCTTTTGATGTTGAAAATATTGTGGATGAAATTGCTCGTTTAAAAAACGAAGGTTTTGTTATTTTAAACGAAACACCTAAGCAAGGCGCTGATAACAAATTAGTTGCTTTTTTACACCCTAAAAGCACAAATGGCGTATTGATAGAATTGTGCCAAGAGATAAAAAAATAATTACAAAAATTAAAAAGAACGCTTGCACTGTTGTGTTTTTTGTAGTAATATTGCAACGCTAACAACTTATAGCAGCGGTCTAATAGCTCAGTTGGTTAGAGCACCTGACTCATAATCAGGTGGTCCCTGGTTCGAGCCCAGGTTAGACCACAAAAAAGCCTTAAATCAAAATTGATTTAAGGCTTTTTTTATATAAGTAACTCCCAGAAAACTGTGATCACTTTTAATCGTTTAATTGTTCTTCTAACAGATATTCTTTATCTAAACCTTTCTCTTGAACCTCAGCAGGTACTCGAATAGATCCTGACAAATCACATACTTTAAATATAATCCAACAAACTACAACAGAATAAACAATTACAATTGCTACTCCTAAAAGTTGAATTAAAAACTGATCCATTCCTCCGCTTACGCCATTAACATGGCTTGCAGCAAATACACCAACTAAAATACTTCCGGTTACACCACCCATACCATGAACCCCCCAAACGCCAAGCGCATCATCCCATTTCATTTTTTTAGAGAATTCTAAACATAAATAACAAATAACTGCGGCAATAATTCCGATAAAAACAGCAGTTTGCGGCGTTACGTATCCAGAAGCCGGCGTAATTGTAGCTAAACCTGCAACTGCACCAGTAGCCAACTCAACCATTGAGAATTTTTTAGTTTTACTGTAGCTAATTAAAACCCAAACTACTGTTGCAAAACCTGCAGCAATACCGGTATTTGTAAAGGCAATAGCAGCGGTTTCTCCACTTGCTAAAGCACCTCCGGAATTAAAACCAAACCAGCCGAACATTAATAATGCAGTACCGATTAGTACTAAATTAATATTTCCGTAATCGCGTTTTGGCATAACATAACGTTTACCAAAGAAAAGTACTCCAACTAAAGCACTGAAACCAGCAGTAGCATGAATTACGGTTCCTCCAGCATAATCAACAAATCCTAATTTACTTAAAAATCCGCCACCCCAAATCCAGTGAGCAACCGGGAAGTAAATTAAAATCATCCATAAAACCAAAACCTTTACCCAACCAAAAATTGTAATTCGGCCTGCAATGGCTCCGGTCATTAATGGCGCTGTAATAATAGCAAACATTAATTGATACATAAAAAACATTAAAAACGGAATTGAAGATCCGTATTTAGGATTTACGGTAAAATCTACACCATTAAGCATAAAATATTCAGTTGGCGAACCAACAAATCCGCCGATATCATTTCCAAAAACCATTGAAAAACCGCCCAAAGTCCATAAAACGGTAACCACGCCAATCGAAATAAACGTGTACATCATCATGGTTAATGTGTTTTTTTTAGGCACTAATCCTCCATAAAAAAAAGCAAGTCCGGGAATCATTAAAAAAACCAGCACGGTTGTTATTACCATAAAGGCAACGTTACCGTTGTTAATTACATCTGCATTCATAAAAGTTGATTAATTAAGTTAATTTTTGTAGTTAAGATTTTATCTTTTTTCTTGATAAAAAGTATTAAAATACTTACAACTAGTAAATACATTTTTTAGTATTTAAAAGGCTTTATTTAACTAAAAATTGAATTGAATTAAGGTTTGCACACGGTTTGCTGAAGCACTTGCTCCATCTATATTAACACGATCACCCCATAAATACTCAACTCCAACTTTAAAATCGGTTGTTAGATTATAAAAAACATTTCCTACAATATATTGCCCATATCTGTAATTAGAATCTGGAACCGTTAGTTGATCAGGAAAAACTTCAGCTTGGCTATATCCGGCTGTTGCATAAACATCTTTAGATAAGTTAAACTGTATTTGTGCAAACCAACCTAAAGCTTCTTGCGCTTGCATTTTTCCGGGTTTAGAAGGATTTTGAATTAAAGACAAACCCCTGCCTGATAAATCATTAATATATTGTGCAATACCTTTACCATAGGTAATTTGACCATAAAATTCCATAAATGAGGTTAACTCGACATTGGTACTAAGCTGCATCCCAAAGCTCGTTTCGGTTTCTGTGGTATTATTTATAACATCACGGTAATTCATGTTGCGCATTACACCGGCTGCACGTACATGGCTAGCTTTTTTTTCGCCCCAATTGTATTGTACATAAACGGGAATATCAGGAATACGTTGCGTAGTTTCAACCGTTTGCGTCGGAGCATATGTTCCGGTAGTATTTGGCATTTCGGCAGCAACTGCATACGAAAATCCTTTACCAAAATCACCTGTATATCTAATTTGTGTGGTGCGCATTTCGGCTGCACCATTTGGCCCCTGAAAATCTATTGTTGGAGGAACAGCAGCTAAATCGTTAAATGTACTCCAAGTACGTCCAACCGTAAAGCCAAGCAAGGTAACGTAGGCATCGGTTAACACAAATGCACCGCCTGCACCAGAAAATCTACCAGCAACATAAGCCTGAAATTGCCCAACTTTATCGTTATTACCTAAAAGTTTAAAAAACAAAGTTGATTTAGATGCATCCATATTAAATCTGTTTTTTGTTAACAGATCTGTAGGAACTGGAATGGTTGCCGGAACGAATCCGAAATCGCTTGTAGGGCTTCCTCCAAAATCATATGCTGTTCTAACACGCACAAAACCACCGACTCCAAAAGCTATTTCACGTTTTTGATCGTATAACAAAAAACGAGGCGCTTTTGGATCGCGATAATGTTGCCCTGTAGTTTCGTTAAAATCTTCAACAATTTTAAGCCCTGGCTTACGGGTACTAATTATTTTTAAAGAAACTTCATCTGGATCTGTTTCTTCTTGTGCATAAGCATCAAATTGGAAAAGAAGCAACAACGATGCTCCTAATAAGTAGATTTTCTTCATAATAAATGAATCTTTTAGTTAGGTTATTTGGAGAAATAATAATTTACATATTACTTATTTCAGTTTTAAAAACAAGTAATTTATATAACGTTTTTTAAATGCAATATTGTATGATTATTATGGCTTAAAAGACATAAAAAAAACCTTGAATATTAAAATTCAAGGTTTTTTTATTATTTTTTTTCAGCTTCTTTTTTAGCTTTTTCAATATTTTCTTGAAGCTTTTGATTTTCTTTCTGAATATCTTCAATAGTTTCTTCTATTGATTCACCAGCTTTCTCAAAATCTTGTTTTAAAGAATCTTTTGCTTTTTCAACAAAATCATGCAATGCATCTGCCTCTTCTTCTAATCCTTCTGGAGTTTGAATTACTTCACCTTCAACTAAATCATCTTGTTTTGGTTCTGACTTACAAGAAACTAAAAAAGATACGCTTAACGCCATTAAGGCAATTCCAATTTTTTTCATACTCATTTTTTTTATAAAGTTATTAAACATTACTTTTTAATGTGCTAAAAATACTATTTAAAAAAATTATATTTACATTTTAATTCAATATACACAACTGCATTTTATTGCGCAAACAACACAACAATGAATTTTATTAAAAACAACCTATTGGTACAAATTATTCTTGCCATAATAGGTGGAATTGTTTTAGGGAAATATTTACCCGTTATTTTTAATCAAACAATTTCTGACAGCATTATTCGCGTTTTTGTAACTTTTAATACTTTTTTTAGCGAGTTCTTAAACTTTTTTATTCCTTTAATTATTATTGGATTAATTGTACCTGCTATTGGTAACATTGGGCAAGGTGCATCAAAATTAGTACTTTACACCGCAGCCATTGCTTATGCATCAACCTTATTTGCTGGGTTTACAACTTTTGGAGTTAGTATGGCGGTATTTCCGAACTTATTGGCCAACCAAACGGTTGTAAAAATTAGTGAAACTGCTACACAATTAACCCCTTATTTCAGTTTACAAATTCCGCCTTTATTAGATATTATGTCAGCTTTATTTGCAGCATTTATAATCGGAATTGGCGTTTCTAGAATACAAAATTCTTTACTACTTCGTGGATTCTTAGAGTTTGAACAAATTGTAAACAAAGTTATTCAGCGCATTATTATTCCGCTTTTACCTTTATTTATTTTTGGCATATTTATGAATATGGTACATTCTGGAGAAATCTTTATTATTCTAAACGTTTTCTCTAAAATAATTGTGGTAATCTTTATTATGCACGTTGCCTTATTATTGGTGCAGTATTTTATTGCAGGTGCAATAAGCAAACGCAATCCGCTAACAGCATTAAAAACCATGTTACCGGCTTATTTTACAGCATTAGGAACGCAATCATCAGCAGCAACAATTCCGGTAACTTTACGTCAGGCAAGTAAATTAGGTTTAAAAGAAGATATTATAAAACTTACCATTCCGCTATGTGCTACCATACATTTGGCCGGAAGTACTATGAAAATTGTAGCATGCTCAATTGCATTAATGCTAATTCAGGGTATAACGATTGATCCGCTTACTTTTTCAGGCTTCATCTTTATGTTAGGTATTGCAATGGTTGCTGCTCCTGGAGTTCCTGGAGGTGCTATAATGGCTGCTATTGGTATTATAGGATCTATGTTAGGATTTGATTCCAAAAGCCAAGCACTAATGATTTCGCTTTACATTGCTATGGACAGCTTTGGTACGGCTTGCAATGTAACCGGTGATGGTGCTATTGCCATGATTTTAGACAAAATATTTAAAAATAAAAGCATCCAATAAGGATGCTTTTTTATTTTAAGTAAGATAAAAATTCTTCTCGATCTATTTCTCGACAACCTAAAGATGCCAGATGGTCGTTATAAACTTGGCAATCTAATAACTTGTAATTTTGAGCTTCTAAATGTTTAGCTAAGCTAATAAACGCAAACTTACTGGCATTAGAAACGGTAGAAAACATGCTTTCTCCACAAAAAATCGTACCTAAATCTATACCGTATAAACCGCCAACCAACAAATCATTTTGCCAAACCTCAACAGATTTAGCCCAACCTGCTTTGTGTAATTCGCAGTAAGCTTCAACCATATCATCGGTTATCCAAGTGCCATTCTGATCAGTTCGTTTAACTTGTTGGCAATTTAAAATCACCTCTTTAAAACAGGTATTAAACGTAACAGTAAAAGCGTTTTTAGCAAACAAACTTCGCATGCTTTTAGAAACTTTAAGTTCCGGAAAAAACAAAACCATTCGTTCGTTGGGCGACCACCATGTAATAATTTCACCATCTTCAAACCACGGAAAAACACCATTTTTATAAGCAAGCTGTAATCTTGGCAAAGATAAATCACCGCCAAATGCAACAATTCCGGTAGGATGAACTTGGTTTAAGGAAGGAAATTGAATTTGATTCGTTAAAAACGGAATTTCCATCATTAAAAAATATTAGAACGGTAAATCATCTGAATCGTCTGCATCAAATGAATTGAAAGATGCTGGCTCAATATTAATTGCAGGTCCTTGATTGTTAAATGCAGGAGCTGCAAAGTTAGTATTGGGTTGGTTGTTGTATTGCGGCTCTTCAAAACCTGCTGGTTGATTTTTTTCAATTCTCCAACCTTGAATAGAATTGAAATATTTAGTTTCTCCTTGCGGATTCACCCATTCACGACCACGCAAGTTAATAGAAACGCGTACCGGTTCTCCAACCTGATAAGCATCTAATAACGGGCATTTATCTTGAGTAAATTCAACTAAAATATGTTGAGGATATTGTTCTTCTGTGGTTACAACCAATTCACGCTTAGAAAACGTAGCTGTAATTTGTTGTTGTTGGCCTATAAATTTAATTCTTCCTGAAATTTCCATTAGATATCAATTTTTAACGTTTTTACACGTTGCATTAATGTGTTTTATTTTGATTGGTAAAGATACAGCTTTTTTTGAAAACGATACAAACCACATAATTTCATTTCCTTACAAAATGACATAATTCAGCGCTGAAAAATTATGGAATTTAATATCGACTAATAAAAAACAAAGTCCTGAATTCAGGACTTTTATAATGCTGTAAAGGCAGCGTTTATTTTACTTGCAATCATTTCAAATTCTTCTGGCGTAACCTTAGTTTTGTTTAAAAACGTAATATCGTTTAACGTATTTAAAGGCACCAAATGCACGTGCACGTGTGGCACTTCTAAACCAACAACGGCCATACCTACGCGTTCGCACGGAATAACTTTTTCTATAGCTAGGGCTACGTTTCTAGAAAACTGCATCAATGCTAAATATTCTGTTTCCGATAAATCAAAAATTTTATCCACTTCGTTTTTAGGCACACATAAGGTATGCCCTTTAGCATTGGGATTAATATCTAAAAATGCAAAAAAAGAATCGGTTTCTGCAACCTTATAACAAGGAATTTCGCCCTGAATAATTTTAGTAAAAATGCTTGCCATATTATAACGTTATAATTAGTCGCGTGTAATTTCTAAGATTTCGAATTGCATCACTCCGTTTGGAACTTGAATATCTGCAATTTCGCCAACCGATTTACCTAATAAACCTTTACCAATGGGTGAGGTAACAGAAATTTTACCAGCTTTTAAATCAGCTTCAGATTCTGCAACCAAGGTATATTTTATCTCCATTTTATTCGCCACGTTTTTAATTTTAACCGTAGATAAAACTAAAGCTTTAGACGTGTCTAATTGCGATTCATCAATCAATCTTGCATTGGCAACAATCTCTTCAATTTTTGCAATTTTAAGTTCAAGCATGCCTTGCGCTTCTTTTGCTGCATCGTATTCAGCATTTTCAGAAAGATCGCCTTTATCGCGGGCGTCAGCAATTGCCTGAGAAGCTCTAGGACGCTCAATAGATTTAAGTTGATCTAATTCGTCTTTTAACTTTTTTAATCCTTCTGCCGTGTAATAAGATACTTTAGCCATAATGTAATAATTTATAAAAATAGAAAAAATCCCACCATTGGGATTTTTATATATTCAGTTAAAATGATAATTTATACTTTTTTTAATTAACTTGGTAAATATATTTAATTTAAATTTGTTCTACAATTAAAATATTTACAATGAAAAATTTACTTTTCTTAGTTGTTGCTTTAGTAACCCTAGCAAGTTGTTCTAAAGATGACAATATTAAGAATAAAAATCCATATTTACCAAATTATCCGATAAATATAAGCTTAAATTTAGATTTACCAGCAAATGTTGACCTGCAATATGTATCTAACTACAAGTACGTTAACACACCCGGAGCAGGAATAAAAGGCATTTTTGTTTTTAACAACGGTAACGGTTACATAGCTTTTGATGCAGCTTGCCCGAACATGTACCCAAACGAATGTGAACCCATGAAAGTTGAAGGCGTTAAAGCAGTTTGTGCTTGCGACGATAGCTCGTACAGCTTATTTACTGGCTTAGGTGATATGCAATACAGCATGAAACAATATCGTACCGAATTAGTTGGCTCGATGTTAAGAATTTACAATTAGTTTAATTACCTTTGATATAAATTTATTATCATGAAAAAATATATTTTTATAGTACTTGCAGCAATTGGCTTTACTGCTTGTAACAACAAAACTGAAAATACTGTAGCAGAAACAAATGCCGAGGTTGCAACTACTAACTTAGCAAAAGCAAAAGCAGAAATTGCTCCTGAAAATTTAGCTGAAACTGAATTTAAGATTGAAGGCATGACGTGCCAAATGGGTTGTGCAAACACCATTAAATCTAAATTAGAAGCAGTTACTGGCGTTGATAAAGCAGATGTTAGTTTTGATCAAGAAAACGCAATTGTTTATTACGACAAATCTGTAGTAACGGTTGACGATTTAAAAAACACCGTAAACAACATTGCAGACGGAAAACTTTACAAAGTTGCAGAATAAAAAAAATCAGGCATATGCCTGATTTTTTTTATTCTTTATTTTCTTCCTACAAAATCATCCATGGTATGATAAATACCAAAAACATTTCCCATAACAAAATCGTACCATGCAAGTGGCAAAAGTGCTTGCGCTAACCGAATAAGCCAATAAGGCAAAGGCAATACCGTTTTTTGATTTTGTTTTTCTAAATTTCTGATAATTTTTTCGGCAGTTTTTTCGGGATCTAAAATAGGAACCAATTTTGATTTTACGCCTTGAAACATGCCTGTGTTAATATAAAAAGGCATAACTGCATGAATTAACACCTTTTTGCGCATTTGTTTCATCTCAATTCGTAAACCTTCGCTCCAACCTAAAACGGCCCATTTGCTTGCCGAATAAACTGCTAATTTGGGCGTAGAAGTTAAACCTGCTAAAGAAGAAATGTTGCAAATTATACCGCTATTTTGCTCCAGCATTTGTGGTAAAAAACCTAAAGCCAATTGCATGGGCGCGTTGGCATTAATTTGCATGGTTTTTTCTATATCTGCAACCGAATGCTTTACAAATTCATGACCAATAACAATTCCGGCATTGTTAATTAAAACATCTACCATTTCGGTTTGTTCTAGCACTTGTTTTATGGCATTTTCTATTTGTTTGGCATCTGCTAAATTAACTACAACAGCATGAATAGGAATGCTAAAAAAGGCAAATTCCTTTTTTACTAACTGCATACCATCTTCATTAAAATCTAAAATAAAAATCTGTTTTGCTTTACGTTCTAAACATTTGCGCAACATAATTTTTCCGATTCCAGAAGCGGCACCCGTAATTACAACCGTTTTGTTAACAAAGCTAAATTGCATAATTTTTAGTTTAAAATTATTGCCATTGTAAAGATTCCATAATTACGCGCATATCATTTTTAATATAATTAACAGCAGGTAAAATAGAATCAAAATTTGGGGTTGCGTAAAAGTAAGCCGAACCGCGAATAAAATGTTTGGTGCTATCTGTAGCATAAAACTGCGTATTGGTTGCAGCATTACCGCCTACGTAATAAAACATGCCGTAAACATTATTTTCAGGATTAATAAATGGCTGTTCTACAATATCATCTGCTTTAATTACATGCTCGTAAGTTAGTTTTTGAGCTTCAGAAAGCAGTTTTTCAATATCGTTATTTACCGGCAAATAGGTCATATAAATTGTAGCTTTCATTTTAGGATATTCTATTTCAAAGCTGCAATTTTGTTTTTGTTGCACGGTTGCTATATGGTTAACATCAAACTCAAAACCACAATTTGCCTGATATAAGTTGTAGGTTGGATTTGGATAACTTAACCTTAACTGCGCTTTTGGCTTTGGTAAAGTTGCATCTTTACAGCCAATAAGGGTTAAACTTACAACGAATACAAAAAACAAATAGTTACTTATTGTGGTTTTCATGATGAACATGCTAGGATTAATTGGTAAATATACAATAGAATTGAAAACGAATACAACTAATTTAGTACGGTAAATCGTCGTTGTCAGAAATTTCTACGCTAGGTTTTACCGCTTTAAATTCGGCAGCTGCTTTCTGATCAATTTCTTTTTTTACGTTTAAAAAGGTAAATTCGGTTACCTGAATCTCAGTAGTAAATTTTTGTACACCATCTTCACCTTGCCATTGACGCGATTTTATACGTCCTTCAACATAAATTTTATCGCCTTTGCTTAAATATTTTTCGCACAATTCGGCCGCTTTATTACGCACAACAATATTGTGCCATTCGGTAGATGAAATGCGTTCGTTGGTTGTTTTATTAATATAAACTTCGTTGGTTGCCAACGGAAAACGCCCAATGCAATTACCGCCTTCAAAATAATGCATTTTAACATTTTCGCCTAAATGCCCAATTAAAATAACTTTATTAACTGTTCCGTTCATAATTTAAATTGTTACGTTCAAATATAATTTTTTTGTTAAATTTTATGGTAGTTTTTATCTAAGAAATTTGCGAGGACGATAGGAAAAGAAAAATCAGCAATTTCATGTTTTTTAACACCATTAACTTCTTGATTTACTTCTAACAACCAAAAACGAATGTGCAAATGCTGATGCGAAAGTTTATGTACTAAATAATCAGAATCAAATCCTAGTAAAGAAACAACATTATGAGTTGCAAAATGATTTAAAATGGTTTGATTTGCATCGTTAAAAGCTAAATTATCAGTACTTTCTAACAATTCAAATTGATGCAGTCCGGCCCAAATATCAGATTCATCACGTTTTACAATTTTATATTTCTGATTATTGCCTTTAATTAGTACATAATCAAAATAGCGTTTTTTAATTTTTATTTTAGCCGATTTATAAGGCAATTCGGCAACTTTATTTGTTGCATAAGCCAAACAACTACTAGCAAAACAACAGGCTGTACAATTGGGCGATTTAGGAACACATTGTAAGGCGCCAAAATCCATAATGGCTTGATTAAACAATGCTGGTTCACACGGATTACCTTCTAGCAACAGCTTATTAGCTAATTCTTGAAATATTTTTTTAGTTTTAAGCAAAGAAATATCGGCATCAATACCAAAAATACGAGAAAGCACTCTAAAAACATTACCGTCTACCACTGCAATTTTTTCATTATAAGCAAAAGATGCAATGGCAGCAGCGGTATAACTACCAACGCCTTTAAGCTTTAATAAATCATTATAATTATCTGGAAATTGGTTATTTAACTCAAAGCTAACATATTGTGCTGTGGCATGCAAATTTCTGGCACGCGAATAATATCCTAATCCTTGCCAAAGTTTTAGTACATCTTCTTGGCTGGCGTTTGCTAAATCACTAACTTTGTAAAATCGCTCAATAAATGCCTCATAATAAGGTAATCCTTGGGCTACACGGGTTTGTTGTAAAATAATTTCTGACAACCAAATGTGGTACGGATTGGTCGTTTTTCGCCAGGGTAAATCGCGCTTATTGGCTAAATACCACGTAATTAATGTATTGTAAAAGATCATGATTTTAATGTAGTTTGCAAAAATATAACTTTATATGATTAAATTTTAATTGATTAAGGTTGAAAATTTGTTTTTTTAATTCATATATTTGCAAACTCAAAAAACTCATCAAAATAAATACAAAGAAATAATGACAAAAGCAGACATCGTAGCGAAGATTTCGGAAAAGTTAGGTCTTGAAAAAGGCGACGTTCAAGCTACAGTAGAGTCTTTCATGGAAGAGGTAAAAACTTCACTTGAATCTGGAGAAAATGTATATCTAAGAGGTTTTGGTAGCTTTATTATCAAAACAAGAGCTGAAAAAACAGGGAGAAATATTTCAAAAAACACAACGATTAAAATTCCTGCTCACAACATACCAGCATTTAAACCAGCTAAAGTATTTGTTGATGGAGTAAAATCGAATACAGAAGTAAAAAATAACTAATTTATTAACACTTAAACACTACACATTATGCCAAGTGGTAAAAAAAGAAAAAGACATAAGGTAGCAACGCACAAACGTAAAAAAAGAGCGAGAGCTAACCGTCACAAAAAAGAAAAAGTAGTTTAAAACTACTTTTTCCTTTTTTTAAGTTCATTGAAATTGTAAGCCAAAAAGCTTACATCGGGCTAAAAACCTGTAAAATTTTGTTTAATCCATCTGTACTGCATACGTTTTAGTAAGAAATTACGTTAAAACATATTCGTATGGATAAATAAGTTATACTGTGAACAAAGAGTTAATTGTACGTTCTAGTTCAGAAGCAGTTGATTTTGCCTTATTAAAAGATGGAAAACTAATTGAACTTCATCACGAAGAAAAAGATGATGAAAGCCAAGGTCAAGGATTTAACGTGGGCGATATTTTTATTGCAAAAATTCGCAAACCCGTTCCTGGTTTAAATGCCGCTTTCGTTCATATTGGATTCGATAAAGATGCATTTTTGCATTATCATGATTTAGGTCCAAACCTAACATCAATGATGAAGTTTATTAAACTTGTAAGCACAGGTAAATTAAAGGACTACTCCTTAAAAAACTTTCCTTTTGAAACTGAAATTAATAAAGATGGTGTTATTACAGATGTTTTAAGTGCCAACCAATCTATTTTAGTTCAGATCGTGAAAGAACCAATTTCTACAAAAGGACCGCGTATATCATCTGAATTGTCGTTAGCGGGTAGATATGTAGTTTTAGTTCCATTTTCGGATCGCGTTTCGGTTTCTCAAAAAATCGAATCGAAAGAAGAAAAAGAAAGGTTAAAGAAACTGGTTCAGAGCATAAAACCCAAAGGTTTTGGCGTAATTATTAGAACCGTTGCTGAAAGACAAAAAGTAGCCGAGCTAGAAAAGGATTTGCAAAACTTGCTAGACAAATGGATAGCAATGTGCAAACGTCTACCTACTGCACATCACCCCTCAAAAATTTTGGGTGAATTAAATAAAGCTTCGTCTATTTTACGTGATATTTTCAATGATTCATTTACTGGAATTCACATAGATGATGAAGATTTATATTATCAAACTAAGGACTATTTGCAAGAAATAGCTCCTTCTAAAGTCTCAATCGTTAAGCAATATCATTCGAAAGAGCTGCCGTTGTTCGAAAAATACAATATTGAACGACAAATAAAAACCTCGTTTGGAAAAACGGTTTCTATGAGTAAAGGAGCTTACTTAATCATAGAACATACCGAAGCTTTACACGTTATTGATGTAAACAGCGGTAACCGATCTAACAAAGCAACCAATCAGGAAGAAACAGCTTTAGAAGTTAACTTAATTGCTGCCGCAGAAATTGCCAGACAATTGCGTTTACGAGATATGGGCGGAATTATTGTTGTTGATTTTATTGACATGCAAAACCCCGAAAATCGTAAAACGTTGTACGACTTCTTAAGAGAAGAAATGAGCGACGACAAAGCCAAACACAAAATCTTGCCTCCTAGCAAATTTGGATTAATCCAAATTACTAGACAAAGAGTTAGACCCGAAGTACATATAAAAACCAATGAAGAAAATCCGAATGAAAACGGAGAAATTGAAGCTCCAATATTGGTAATAGATAAAATCGCGGCTGACCTAGAAAGAATTATTAAAGAAAACAAATCGGTTGTTTTAAATACCCATCCGTTTGTTTCTGCTTACCTTACTCAGGGTTTTCCATCAATTCGAATGAAATGGTTTTTTGAACACAAAAAGTGGATAAAAATTATTCCAAGAGATGCTTACACGTACCTAGAGTATCATTTTTTTGACAAAGAAGGTAATCAATTAATGTAAAAAATTAAAACCGCTACGTTTTCGCAGCGGTTTTTTTATTTAGTTTAAAGTAATATTCACAAAAGCTTCATTACCCATTTCATCTACTGCATAAAGCTTATAATCTCCTGGTTTAGCTTCAATCATCATTTCATGAAAAGTTTTGGTTTTACCCAAATAGGTATCATTTAAATACCAAAAAATCTGCGCTTCGGTATTTACATGTGCAACTTTAGCAATAACAGGTTGTAATTCGCCCGCTTGATTTTTAGTTTGACTTAAAACCATATTGTTTTCCGGATAAATAAAATCTAAAACATGTTGTTTACTAGTACCACAATCTGATCGATAAGGCGGTACCAATTTATAATTCATATTTTTAGATTTATAGTACCATTGCATAACAGGAGGTAAAACAAAATAAACTTCGGTTTGTATTTTGTCTAAATCTTCGCAAGCTGCGCTAACTTGAAATTGTTTGGTTTGATCTAAATGAATTACTTTATGATACGGACAAATGGTCGTATTGATTCCTTTTTTAGGAATTTTAGCTTTTTGTGAAGGACAATGCTGAGATGCAACATGGCCTGAAACAGTACAAACATCAATTAGCTGTAAATCAGATGCAGGTTCTTTAAAAAATTCATTTTTAGGCAAAGATCTAAAAACATCAAACAAAATGGGGCCGGCGTATTGCATCCCGGTTAAACCAGCACGGCCTTCGCCCGATGCATTACCAACCCAAACACCAACTACATAATTTTTATCTACTCCAATAGCCCAACCATCTCGGCTACCAAAACTTGTTCCTGTTTTCCAAGCAATTTCTATAGATGAATCGTAATAACGCCATGCATCATCATTGGGTCGGTTTACCTCTTTCATCGCAGTAAACGTTTGATACAAAGCTCCTGCACCAAAAACGGTAGCATCCGAAACAACTTTTCCAAAATCTAAATCAATATTGCTATTACTTTGTAACGACTGAAATTCATTGCTGCGGTATTTTTGTGTTTTGTTGTAAAAATTTAAGGTTGATGCCATGTTTGCGTAAGCGCTGCACAAATCGTACAAATTGGATTCTGCTCCGCCTAAAATTAAAGATAAACCATAATGCGCTGGTTGTTTATTAATATCTGAAAGTTGTAATTGTTTCAGTTTTTCGTAAAATTTATTTACGGTATAATCTTTTAGCATTAAAACATACGGAATGTTTAACGATTTAGATAAGGCAATATCAGCCGGAACTGCTCCATCGTACGTATTTTCGTAATTCTGCGGCGAATAATTAGCAATTTGAGTAGGAATGTCGGCCAACAAAGTTTTAGGCAGTAATTCGCCCTCATCTAACATTGCAGCATATAAAAAAGGTTTTAAAATACTGCCTGTACTTCGCGGTGCAACGGTAATATCTACATCTTTACTATGTGCCGCATCCGTAGGGCTATTTCCAACATAAGCTAAAACTTTTCGCGTATTTACATCGGCTACCAAAACTGCTACATTATAAATTTGATTTTGCTTGTACAAATTATAATATTTGGCAACAATATGATTAACCTGCTCTTGCAAATGTGCATCTAAAGTTGATGTTAATGTTTGCTCAGGATATTTTTGAGCCATTTGCATGACATAATGATTGGCACTTTGTGGCAAATTGTAAGGTTTGCCCGGTAAAGATTCTGCAATGGCCAATGCATAAGTTTCGGCATCAATTACTTTATTTTCATGCAATTTTAATAACAACGTATTGCGTTTTGCTAACAACTTTTCCTGATTTTTACCCGGATAAATTAAACTTGGCGCATTAGGTAAAATAGCTAAAGTTGCACTTTCTGCCCAAGATAATTGATGTGCAGGAATACCAAAATACCGATAAGCAGCCATGTCTAACCCCACAACATTACCACCAAAAGGTGCGTGCGAAGCATAAAGTTCTAAAATAGTATTTTTAGAATGCATAAATTCTAAACGCGTAGCTAAAACAACCTCAACAAATTTTTCGACATAGGTGCGTTTTTTATTTTTTCGATGCAATCGGATAACTTGTTGCGTCAACGTACTTCCGCCTCGAACAACTTTTTTTGCTTTGTTATTTTGCACCAAAGCTTTGGCCATAGCTACCGGATTAACTCCAAAATGGTAGTTAAAATATTCATCTTCAAAATAAATTAAACTTTGCTTGAATTTATACGGAACAGAATCAGCTTCTGGAAAACGCCATTGACCATCTTCAGCAATTTTTGCACCAAGCAATTCTTGATTTCGATCTTGAATTACCGTTGCATACGGCTGATTGAATAAGTTTTTTGGTAAACAAAAATAGTAAGCAACCACAGCTACAAGCGCTATGGTTGCTTTAATTTTATTATTTTTTATGTATTGAAAACTTTTTTTTATCATTAATCGGCAACAATTTCTACCCAACCGCCAACATTGCGCGCTTTATATGTATTGTCGTACATGGCTTCAACATAGGCACCTGATAAATAATATTTTCCTAAATAGGATGCAATTACAACTGTTGTAAATGTTTTACGATCGGCTGGTCCTAAATTAAAATAATACATGGCACGATCGTCACGAATGTCAATAAATTCGGCGTCATTTTTATAAACTTCACCATATTCTGTAAAACGTAAGTTTACCACCTCAAATCCAGAAGGGAAAATTTGTTGTAATGCAACATTAGTAAGCGCCTTTCTACTTAAATTATCAACGGTTACGGTAGCAACAATCTCAGATCCTTGTTTAATATTTGCCATATTAATAGGTTCGCCACTACGTGTTTTAAACGTAGTTGTAATACGTAAATTATCAGCAATTACTTGCTCATCGCCCACAGGTAAAACTCCAGAACTCATGATGCGAACATAAACCACATTATCACCTTTATTAGTAAGTTTTACTTGATGATTGCCTTTTTCTACTTTATAAGTCTTATCAGCAAACGCTTTATCTGTTTTTATTTTGTCTGATTTACCGTCAAATTGATAGGTTACATTCAAACCTTTGCCACCAACAACTTTAATAAACTTACTTAACGCATTTAATGCGTATGCTGTAGCTTGCGTACTCATGTATTTTTCTGATGATAAAGCTTGTGCAAGTTCGTTAGCAACTTCAAAACTTTTGGTTTTATCATTTAATAAAATATAAGTTTCTAAAGCAATAGCCTGGTTTCTGTCGTACGAACCAAAATAATACAATTGATCTAGCTTTTTACGATCTATGTTTTGCAATAAACTTTTAGCCACCTTTTCTTGCTTAACTAATGCATAAGTTGCTGCTAAACGCACTTTTGCTTCGTCCGAAATATTTGGTGTTTCGCGCAAACGGTTCATTGATGCTAAATCGACTGAGCCAGCCAACGCCAACGTATATAAACGATAAGCTTGTGCAATATCATTATAATAACGGTTTTCATAACGCCATTGCTTTGCTGCACGTTTTTGGTAATCTAGCCATTTGTTTTTCATTCCGTCAGGCAAAATATATCCTTTATCACCCGCTTCTATTAAAAACTGCCCCACGTACGAGGTTGCCCAATCGCTTACATAACTACCTCCCGGCCAATATGCAAATGCTCCGGAACTTAATTGGTAATTATTAAGCAGATTAATGGTTGCATTTACATTACGTTGCGCGCTGCTTTTTTGCGAAGCATCTAACTCAAAAATATCTGCCATGTACAATTGCGGAAAAGCGATTGACACAATTTGCTCTAAACATCCGTGCGGATATTGCAGCAAATAGCTCATACGTCCGTTAAAGTTGATTGACGGGAATGAGGAAACTTCTAGCACTGCTTGGTTAGATCCTTTTACTCCAAATGCTTCAAAGTTAATTGTTTCTGTTTGCCCTGGATTTACCGTTATATCCGTAAAAATTGCAGTGGTTGGGTTAGGGTTTGTAATTGCTATTTCAACCTTATAACTGGCTTTAAAACTACCTGAGGTTGCAATAACTTCAATAGTTTCAACACCTTCTAAGTCGTTTACCTCTAAATCAAAAAATGCCATTTTTTCTCCAGGTTCAGAAAAAGATAAGTTTTGACTTTTAGAACCTACAACCTGAGCTTTGCCTGTTGTTTTAACCTGCACGTTTACGTTGGTTACATTATTTTCTAAAGCAAAAACGGTTACCGGCATGGTTACACGCTCGTTAGGCGAAATTTTTCTTGGTAAAGATGCTAAAACCATTAACGGTTGACGCACCGGTGTTGTAACTTCTGTACTTCCGTACGAATTGGTTTCTAAATTACTTGCCACAACCATTGTACGCACCGATCCAATATAATTTGGAATGGCAATTGTGTGTTTTTCTGTTGCATTTTTACCTAACGTAAATGGACCAATAACACGAACCATAGGCTCGAATCTGTTGGCTTTTTTGGCATCGCTTGCGCCTAAAGCTTCGTCACCACCAATACTAAAAATTTGGTTTAATTTACCACCGTAAGCACCAATAACCTGATCGTAAATATCCCATGTTTTAACACCTAACGCCATACGAGCATTAAATTTATCCCAAGCATTTGGCGTTTTAAAACGGGTTAAATCTAGTAAACCATCATCTACAATAGCAATGGTATACGTCATTGGTTTTCCGTTTTGTTCTTTCACTTTTAAGGTAACGGTTTCATTTGGTTTTAAAACCTTCGGCATTTCGATAACCGGATTAAGCTTTGTACCTTCATTAACCACCTCTAAATTTAGAACACCGTACATGCGAATAGGCACGTCAGAAACGGTTTGGCTATGCGGACGTAATAAAGTTACATAAACATAAACATTAGGAGCCATTTTATCTGTTAACGGAATTTCGACTAAAGTTTCGTTTTCTTTAGTTTCTACCCAATGTGCTTGAATAACTTGGCTACCTGATTCGATTGAAATTAATGCACGTCCGCCTAAAGTTGAAGGAAATGCAATTTTAGCGGTTTCTCCTACTTTATATTTGGCTTTATCAGCCGAAAACAACAACATATTAGCTGTTGACGATCCGTTATTTTTTGTTTTTCCAGACCAAATTGGCCAATCTATTAACGACGTTATACTGGTTGCGTGACCGCCATTTTCATCGATTACTCGAATTAAATAACGTCCCCAATCTTGTTCAGGAATATTTAATTTAAAATTAGCTAAGCCCGAAGCATTGGTTTTTATAGTAAAGTTTTTATAGGCTGATGTTGCATCAGAATAATTGTACTGCGTTAATTCACCGTCGTACGAATTCCACCACCAGCGCCATGATATTTTATAAATTTCTACCTGAAGGTTAACATTAGCTTTTATTGCGCCAGAAGCATTTACCGTTTTTATCTCAAAAATATTATCTTTTCCGGTTTCTAACATGCCGTACTTGTTAGGTTCTGGCGCTTTAATACCTACATAGGTTTGATACGGCGAAAAAGTTGATGTGCTTACATCGGTACTAAAATCACCACCATTTTCATACACACGGGTTTGAAAAACGACGCGTAATTTACCTGGTGCTTGTGAGCCAATGTTGGGTGAAAAATAGAAAGATGTTTCGCCGGCATCATTTAATCTACCAGAAAAAACAGAATTTTCATCAGACGAGAATTTGCGCACTTTATCATCGAAATCAAATTTTTCTGATCCTTTAAAAGTTGTTGTTCCTGGCAAAATACGTGCCTTGATATCGGCTTTTAAATTTTGAGCCGTGGCTCCGTGCAACCATTTTGCTTGCACTTTTACAGCATTTTCTCGCGTAATTTCTTTATCGGCTAATGAATTTGAAATTTTTAAACGGTTGGGTTTAATGGTTTCTACCTTTAAACTTTTGTAAAAGTTTGCTCCACCAACATTAATACGTGCCTCCCAATTTCCGGTCGGATCGGTTGTTGCTGTTGGCACTTTAAATAAGTATTGATTAGAAGGTGTAATTTGTCGGGTTGCTTTAAATTTAGATTTACCTTGAGCATCTTTTACATTTAAGGTTATTGGATGCGATTTTTGAAGCTTTGCATCTAAATCGTTTAAAATAAAACCAACATAAATGGTATCGCCCGGACGCCAAACGCCACGTTCGGTATAAATAAATCCTTTTAATCCGTTTTGTAATTCGGTTCCTTGTACATCAAAATTACTTAAAGACAACGTCTGCGCTGCGTCTAATTTTACGTAGGTTGAATTATCACCAACCGAAACTACTGCGAAATATGCATATTTATCTAAAGTAACTTTTGCAATACCATCACCATCGGTAATGGTTTTAGCTAATAATTGTTGTTGGTAATCGTATAATTTAATTTCGGCACCAGAAATTGGTAAGGTTGAAACAATGTTAGAAACTGCAAAGAAATAACTTCCGTTTTCACCACGTTTTGCAATAACCCCAACATCGGATGCTAAAACATTAGTTTTAATGGCTTTGTTGTAATAATACGAATCGTCACACGGATTATCGCGTTGTTCCCAATCGTAATAGTAATAATCGTAATCATAATCGTACGCAGATGCGCTACGCACTTCGCCATCTTTAGCGGTAAGCGGTTCTACAGCTTCTATTTCTTCTGTAATACAATCTAAAGCTGCATAACTTTTTTTGTATGAAAGTTCAACCGAATAAATAGCACCTGGATCTGGAATAATTAGCTTGGCTAAATCAATCGCATAAACATTCCAGCGATTCATTTTCTTTAATTTATTCGGATTTAAATAAATGGTTTGACGGGCAACCGGAGCGCCTACGCGTTTTAAATTGCGATCGGTATTGTAATCGTTATCCTGAAAAAATTGTAAAATGTTATTGTTGTAAACTTTATAAACAACCACATCAACAGCATTTAAGTTGATGCTTTTAAAGTTTATTTTTAAATCGTTAGAAGTTGGTAAAATGGTTCCGCTACGCACAAACTGAATTTCTGGTAAATTAGAACCCAGCGTAATATTGGTAACAAAATCGTTTTTTAGCTTAATATTATCTTGACTAACAATACCCTGAAAAACTTGCAATTGTTTATCGCCGGTTAAGCTTTCGGGATAAAAAACTTTAAGTACATTTCCTGCCGTTGCAAATTTTAAATCGGTTGCATCTTGCAACTGAACCAAACCTGCAAAGTTTTGTGTGCCTTTTAAAGGATCAGAAAAGTTTATTAAAATGGCGTTTTCAACATCACTCATTTCGGCTTGAATAACCGAAAAGTTGTTTTTACCTGGAATTGGAAAGGTTACTTCGCCTTTCTGATCAATTCCTAACGGATTTCCGTCCCAAAAAATATCGATTTGTGAATCGGTATCTAAACGCTGAATCGAATCAATATAAAACTCAAAATTATTTTGAGCCATATCTGATCCTCTAAATTTAACTTTTAGCTTGTTTTTACCTTGTTTGGCAGTAATAAGTTTTTCTGCCTGATCGGCCATAATGCGATCGGCTGCCTGAAAATTCATATTCAGATATTGGTAATCTTTAGAATACGACTGAATATCAACAAAACTAATAGCAAAGTTCTGTTTTATGGTTTTTACCTTAAATACAAAGGTGCGTTGCTCTTTGGGCACATCGGCTAATTTACCTAAATGAAAAGTAACGGTATATTCGGTATCTTGATTAAACTTATCTTTAGGAATAAAGGCAACGGTATTGGCATTAATAGCAATTACCTTACCTGAAACCTTTGGTGATATAGAAAACAAGTCGGAATCTAATTCCTGGTTGGGCTCCCAATCTAAATGATCGGTAGTTAAAACCGTTCTAATATCTGAATTTGCAGCTATTAATCCGTTGGTATAACTAACAATATAATTGGTAAAATCATCGGGGTTAGAAACTTCTGTGTTTTTGTCGGAACAAGAAAAAAATAAGAAAATTGAGGCTACTAATATTCCTAAAATTGAGTTCTTCATAATCTGATATCTTATGTGAAAGATAACTAAATTTTAAGGAAAAAAGTATAAATCAAAGCGTTTATCTTCTTTTTTTAAAAAAATCAAGCATTAATTGAGCACATTCATTTTCTAACACCCCACGTAGAACTTTTGTTTTAGGATGCAAGTTGGCTCCTAAAGCTACATACCCACGTTTTTCATCGGCTGCACCATAAACAACTTTACTTATTTGGCTCCAATACAAAGCACCAGCGCACATTTGACAAGGTTCTAAGGTTACATACAAGGTACAATTATGTAAATATTTACCGCCCAAATTATTAGCTGATGCCGTTATAGCTTGCATTTCTGCATGCGCCGTTACATCATTCAACATTTCGGTTAAATTATGCGTTTTAGCAATAATCTGATTGTTAACTACAACCACAGCGCCAACAGGAATTTCGCCTGCATCAAAAGCATTTTTTGCTTCAGACAAAGCGATGCGCATAAAATATTCGTCTGTAAAAATATTTTCCATAATTCTAATATGTTCAATAAAAAATTGTTTATACAAAAATACAATACATATTGTACCTTTGTTGTGCTATGAGTAAAGTATTAAAACATATTTCTGAACCGGCCGATTTACGCCAATTGCCAATTGCTGATTTACCGGTAGTTGCGCAAGAATTGCGAGATTTTATAATTGATATCGTTTCTACCAAAGAAGGGCATTTGGGAGCAAGCTTAGGCGTTGTAGAACTTACCATTGCTTTGCATTATGTTTTTAATACGCCGAATGATTTATTGGTTTGGGATGTGGGCCACCAGGCTTATGGCCATAAAATACTTACCGGTCGTAAAGCAATTTTTGATACCAATCGCCAAAAAAACGGTATTTCAGGATTTCCGAAACGTGCAGAAAGCGAATACGATGCGTTTGGCGTTGGCCATTCGTCTACCTCAATTTCTGCTGCTTTAGGCATGGCATTGGCTTCGGCTTTACAAGGCGATACCGAAAAGCAACACATAGCGGTTATTGGTGATGCATCTATTGCATCAGGAATGGCTTTTGAAGGATTAAATCACGCCGGTGTTACCGATGCTAACTTATTGGTTATTTTAAATGATAATGCCATTGGGATTGACCCTAGCGTTGGAGCGTTAAAACAATATTTAACCGAAGTTAAGGCCGGAACAACGCACCGAGCAAACAATATTATTAAAGCACTAAACTTTGATTATTCAGGACCGATTGACGGCCATGATATTGAAGGTTTAATTAAAGAGCTAAATCGATTAAAACAAATTAAAGGCCCTAAGTTTTTACATGTAATCACCACAAAAGGCAAAGGTTTAAAACAAGCCGAAGAAGATCAGGTACTTTATCATGCTCCGGGCAAATTTAATAAAGAAACGGGCGATATTTACCCGAAAACAGAAGTTGGTTTACCACCTAAATTTCAAGATGTTTTTGGGCATACCATTGTTGAATTGGCAGAAAAAAACCCGAAAATTATTGGAATTACTCCGGCCATGCCAACAGGCTCTTCCTTAAAATACATGATGGAACGCTTTCCGGATCGTGCCATTGATGTGGGCATTGCCGAACAGCATGCTGTAACTTTGGCTGCCGGTATGGCAACACAAGGATTAGTTGTTTTTTGTAACATCTATTCAACCTTTTTACAGCGCGCTTACGATCAGGTTATTCATGATGTTGCCTTACAAAATTTACCCGTTATTTTTTGTTTAGATCGCGCAGGATTGGTGGGCGAAGATGGTGCCACACACCAAGGCGTTTATGATATTGCTTATTTAAATTGCGTACCTAACTTAACGTTGGTTGCTCCTTTAAATGAAATGGAACTACGCAACATTATGTTTACCGCACAGCAAGGTTTAAGTTTTCCGTTAGCGATTCGTTATCCGCGCGGACGTGGATATCACGTAAATTGGAAAAATGAATTTGAAACTTTTGTTTTTTCAAAAGTGCATCAATTAAACCATGGTAAAAAAACAGCTGTTTTAACAACCGGAACAATCGGAAATCAGGCACTAAATGTTATTTTGAGTAATCAAAATTTAAAACAAAATGTTTCGTTATATCATTTTCCGACTATAAAACCTTTAAATGAAGCTGAACTGCGAAAAATTGCAGCAAAATACGAACAAATTATTACAATTGAAGAAGGAAGCATTGTGGGCGGATTTGGCTCTAGCCTTGCTGTTTTTTACAATCAGGAAGAAATAAATGTTAAAATTAAGCATTTAGGCGTTCCAGATTGCATTGTTGAGCATGCAACTGTTTTACAGCAACAAGAATTTTGTAATTTAGACGAAAATTATTTGAGAAATCTTTTAGAAAGATATTTAAATTTATAACATTTGTAATCCCCACTATATAATTATCTAAATGAAAAAAATAATTTATTTATTTACTTTTTTATTATTGATTGCAAGCCAATTACATGCACAAGAAAAAGAAAAAGATACAAATGAAAAAAAACATCCCATTGGTTATTGGGAGCGTAGTAATACGGTAGGATTAGATTTAACTCAGGTTTCATTCGTGAATTGGAACGCCGGCGGACAAAACTCAGTTTCGGCTTTAGCTAAAGGGCATTTTACCCGAAAACTTACTAAAGGCCGTTTGTTATGGAATAATGAATTAATTACGCGTTATGGTTTTAACAAGCAAGTTGACCGAGAAACAAGAAAAACGGACGACGTTTTTCAGATCAACTCAACCGCAGGTTACAGAACCGATTCAATTTCTAATTGGTATTATTCGGCTAAGTTTAATTTTATCACACAATTTACCAATGGTTATGCGTATCCAGATAAAACAAAACCCATTTCTAAACCTTTTGCGCCAGCATATTTATTTCTGGGTTTGGGTACCGAATATGTTGATAAGGTAAATAACTTTAACGTTTATCTTTCGCCATTTACAGCTAAGTTAACTTTGGTTTTAGACCAAATGTTAGCCAACCAAGGTTCGTACGGAGTTGAAAAAGCAGTTTACGACGAAGCGGGAAACCTAGTACGTTTGGGAGAAAAAACCAGAACTGAATTTGGTATTTTAGTTTCTGGGCAGTACAAAACGCAATTATGGGATAACATTAACTTAGATACACGCGCTTCGCTTTATACCGATTATTTAAATAGATTTGGAAATATTGATGTTGATTTACAAGCAAACTTAAATATGAAGGTTAACAAATACGTACAAGCTAGTATTTTTGCACATTTAATTTATGATGACGATATTAAGGCAGTACGCGAAGTTGATGGGCAAAACGTAAAAATTGGCCCGCATTCAGTTAAAACAAATTTTAGGTATTGGTTTAAATTATACCTTTTAAATAAAAAAAAGTTCAGCCAATTGGCTGAACTTTTTTTTATTTAATAACCTTGCTTTGATAATCAACTTTATCTCCTTTTATACGAACAAAATAAACACCTTTAGCCAAATCTGACATTTTTAATCGGGCAATGTTCGAAAAGTTATCCAATAATTCGCTTCGAAGTTGTTTGCCATGAATATCAAACAATTCTACCTGAATGGTTGAGGAATAATTAGGAATAGCAATAAACAAATCTTGCAACACCGGATTAGGATAAACCTTAATTTGAGGTTGTTCCGGAATTGTATTTGTTTGGTTGTTGCACGTTTCGGGACGCGTAAAATCTTCAACCTGATCTTTAATATCTTCAGGAAATTCGTTCAGTCCGGCAGAAGCATGTAAACCAACACCACGATCGGCAAAAGCTTGCCATATTTTACATGAATGTGCGCCATTGTACAGCAATTCGTCTGCTTTTAAAATAGCATTTCTACCCGTAATAAAGGACGGATTACACGGTTGTAACTTTAAACCATTCATCACCAACTGAAAAGCAATATAATTACCACTTGTAGGATTAGTAAAGCTGGCATCAAATCCAAAATCGTCAAGCAATAGCCAAGTTAAATCCCACAAAATGCTTGCCCAAACAGTTCCCACCTGATGTGCATTAACTTTTATAACGCCGTCGGTTGTAGTAAAACTTCGGTTCGTTATGGCATAGGTTGCCGGATTGATTTGTTTATCGGTGCTATAAGGATGCCTTCGAATACCTTGTGCATTTGTATTACCCCCGGAAACATAGCTACCAATTCCTACTGGTGCTTGTCCAGAATCGCCATTTTTAAGCTGTAACAACAACGAAAAATAATCAGACCAACCTTCGCCCATTTGCTCTGCAGAAATTAAACAAGATGCGTTGCCACGACCACCGGTTAATCGCGAGGTAACGCCGTGAGCAAATTCATGAATAATAATACTGTTGTCAAAACTTGCATCGTATATTTTTCTATGAATGGCTTGTTCAATTTCTATTTGAATTTCTTGCTTTTTGTTTAACTGTTCAATCCATAAATTACCGGTTTCGTAGCTCACAAAAACAGCTGGAATTGTAATTCTATTGTCGGAACCCGACATGGTAACCAATTCTTCATTCGGAATATTATTCATAACCACAACAGCAATTGCTCCAGCCAATTGTGCCTGATAAACCTTTTCGGTAAAACTACATCCACCACGAACAACTAAAGCAATGTTACCAGCTAAAGCATTTGCATTACTCGGAAACGTGCAACCGGAATTAGATCCGTCAGCATCGGTTACTAAAACAAGTTTTGCTGCAAAACCGTTCGGAAAAACTGGTACAGCAACGTGGCCAGCATCAAAAGCATTTGTGCTGGATTTATAAGCGCCCTTTATTTCTTCAGGTTCAGAAACAAAAACTAAATCTGCAGTATCTTGTTTCCATAAATACATTTGAATTCTGGGGCTAGATCCGTCGCGCGGAACAGAAATATTAGCATTGTTTACTCCAGATCCATCTTGTGCTTCAGCCAAAAGCGGATCAGAACCATCTAAATATCTAGAATTTAATCGATTGTATTGATTTTGCTGAAAATTCCCGCTATTTTCATCGAAGCCAAAGGCGTAAAACAAATCGTGCAACGCATTGGTGGTATAAAACAGATTGGTTATGGCAGCATCTGTGCTCTGAGAAGGCGGTGCTATTTCACCACGAAACGGAAACACGAACTTCAAATTAGGCCCACCGTCGGGTGAATAACCCGGCTTGTTTTCTGACTTATTATCTTCATACGCATAAACATTATTTCCGCGCGTTATGGTATAATCGGCACCTGGAAAGCCATCAACATCATGCCAACCAAAAGGAGAAGCAATTGGATGTGCAGGATTTTTTAACAATTGACGGGTATTTTGCAACGGCCCTGGCGTTTGAAAAGGAAAAACCAGATAGCCTGAATCAGCTTTTATATTTTTTTCTGCTATTGTATTTTTTGAAAGAAAAGAAGAGTTGCTATGATTATGATGAGCAGCCGTGCAATTTAAAGTTAGCAACGTATTTTTACTTACTTCTAAACTAGAAGCCAGAATTTGTACTACAAACAATTGTTGTTGGTCGGCCGTATATAATTCAATATTATAGGCCAAATCTAACCACCCAGACTCAGTTTGTGCATATACAACATCTATAAAAACAGGATGTGCCTCATAACCAACTACCCAAGTTTGAAACTGATTAAGCGCAAGCGTTAGAATCGGCTTAGTTTGCGGAAGTTGATAACCATGAAGCGTTAATGCTTTTTGCAACGCAGCTTGCATGCTATTTTGCTTTTGAGACGTATTCTGAGGACGTAACTTTGCAGCTGTTGTGGTATTAAATTGACGATCAACCTGAGTAATTTGATTGTTTTTAATTACAACCGTTGTTTGATTTTTATCAATCGGAATGCCGTGAATTTGTTGTTGTACATAATATACAGAGGCAGATCCAACCTGGTTTTGTGATTGAATAACAACATCTACCTCGGCAGATGCAGAGCCAGAACTATTTAATGCTTGTTTAAAATAGCCTTTAATTATATCAGGATGTGATTGCGAAAAAACTGTGTAGTAGGTAAAAAGAAAAACAAATAGCGTTATCTTTTTTATGGTTGGTTTACATAACATTATTTATGATTCTAGTGAAAAAATATCCTGATCGTATAAAAAACCAAGTTTAGCAATCGCTTTATCTTTAGGTTCTTTGTGTAAAGTAGTATAAACAACAGCTTCGTGGTTAAAAGGTGCAACTAAATATTCTCCCATATAATCAACAACCTGAGAATGCCCAACATAATTAGCGTTGTATCCGTCAATACCAATTCGATTCACACCAATGGTATAAGTCATATTTTCAATCGCTCTAGCCTTTAATAAAGAATCCCAAGCATAGATACGTTTTTCAGGCCAAGATGCCACATAAAGCAGTAAATCGTAATTTACATTATTGCGAGCAAAAGCAGGAAAGCGCAAATCGTAACAAACCAACGGACAAATTTTCCATTCTTTATATTCTACAAGTAAACGATTTTTTCCTGCAGTAAAAACATCTTGTTCTTTAACTAAAGAAAACAAATGGCGTTTATCGTAATGCTGAACTGGATTATTTGGGGCAATAAAAACCAAACGATTATAAAACTGATTATTTTCTTTAATTATTAAGCTCCCCGTAATGGCAAAGTTTTTTTGCAAAGCAATGGCTTGCAGTTTTTGCAAAACAGCACCATCCATGGTTTCATAATTTGTAGCAGGATTCATGGTAAAACCTGTAGTAAACATTTCTGGTAAAACCACCAAATCCGCATCAACAGTTTCTAAAACCGAATAAAAATAATTGGCATTGGCAACAATATTTTCCCAAACTAATGGAGCTTGTACTAAGGCAACTTTTAACATTTTTTATTTTAAAGATAATAAAAAAGCTCGATACTAAGTACCGAGCTTTTTTGTTTGATTTTGATTTTTTAAACTATTCTAAAGTAGCTTTTAAATATTCTCTGTTCATACGAGCAATGTTTTCTAAAGAAATTCCTTTAGGACATTCAATCTCACATGCTCCAGTATTTGTACAGTTTCCAAAACCTTCTTCGTCCATTTGACGAACCATGTTTTGTACACGTGTAGCAGCTTCAATTTTACCTTGAGGTAATAAAGCATACTGAGAAACTTTTGCTCCAACAAATAACATAGCAGAACCATTTTTACAAGTTGCAACACAAGCACCACAACCAATACAAGCAGCAGCTTCAAAAGCTCTATCTGCATCATGTTTAGGCACAGGAATGTTGTTTGCATCTTGTGTGTTTCCTGATGTATTTACAGAAACGAATCCACCTGCTTGTTGAATACGGTCAAAAGAAGAACGGTCAACCATTAAGTCTTTAATTACCGGGAAAGCTTTAGATCTAAAAGGCTCAACATAAATTGTATCACCATCTTTAAATTTACGCATGTGTAATTGACAAGTTGTAACACCCATTTCTGGACCATGCGCTTGCCCGTTAATAAATAAAGAACACATACCACAGATTCCTTCACGACAATCGTGATCGAAAGCTACCGGCTCTTTTTTCTCTCCAATTAATTGTTCGTTTAATTGGTCTAACATTTCTAAGAAAGAACTGTCAGTAGAAACATCAGCTAAGCTGTATGTTTCCATAGCACCTTGCGTTTTAGCGTTTTTTTGACGCCAAACTTTAAGGTTAATATTGATATTTTTTGATGAAGCCATAATATTGATGTATTATTTCCTTCTACGGATTTTAGATTATTTGTAATTTCTTGCAGCGATAGTGATAAACTCATAAACTAATTCTTCTTTATGAAGAACAGCTTGTGTTGCTTCAGGACCTTTATATTCCCATGCACCAACAAATTTAAAGTTTTCGTCATCACGTAACGTTTCACCTTCAGCATCTTGGTATTCTTCACGGAAGTGACCACCACATGATTCTTTACGTTGTAAAGCATCTACAGCCATTAATTGTCCTAATTCCATAAAGTCAGCTACACGTAATGCTTTTTCTAATTCAGTGTTTAATTCATGAGCTGTACCCGGAACATAAACATTGTTATAGAATTCTTCACGTAAAGCAGCAATCTCAACAATAGCTTCTTTTAAGCCTTGTTCGTTACGAGCCATACCTACTTTATTCCACATAATTAAACCTAATTCTTTGTGGAATTGATCAACAGATTTAGATCCTTTTACTTCTAATAAACGGTCAATTAAACCTTTAACATCATTTTCAGCCTCAACGAATTCTGGTAAATCCGTAGAGATATGTCCTGTACGGATATCATCTGCTAAATAATCAGAAATTGTGTAAGGTAACACAAAATATCCGTCAGCTAAACCTTGCATCAAAGCAGAAGCACCTAAACGGTTAGCTCCGTGGTCTGAGAAGTTTGCTTCACCTGTTACGAAACAACCTGGAATTGTAGATTCTAAGTTGTAATCAACCCAAACACCACCCATTGTGTAGTGAACTGCTGGATAAATTTTCATAGGTGTTTCATATGGATTCTCGTCTGTAATTTTTTCATACATCGTGAACAAGTTACCATATTTCTCTTCTATCCATTGTTTACCTAACTTAATAACGGTTTCTTTAGATGGATTATGGTCACCTTGAATGTAAGCCATTTCTTTACCTTTTTTCTCAATCTCAGTTGAGAAATCTAAGTAAACCCCTTCACCAGTAGCGTTATTTTCGATACCAAAACCAGCATCACATCTTTCTTTAGCCGCACGTGAAGCAACGTCACGAGGTACTAAGTTACCGAAAGCTGGGTAACGGCGCTCTAAGTAATAATCTCTATCTTCTTCAGCAATTTGTGTTGGCTTTAATTTACCTGCACGAATTGCTTCTGCATCTTCAATCTTTTTAGGAACCCAAATACGACCCGAGTTACGTAATGATTCAGACATTAACGTTAACTTAGACTGATTTGTTCCGTGTATTGGAATACAAGTTGGGTGAATTTGTACGTAACATGGGTTAGCAAAGTAAGCTCCTTTTTTGTGAACTTTCCATGCTGCAGTTACGTTAGAACCCATTGCATTTGTAGACAAGAAATAAACGTTTCCGTAACCACCAGTTGCAATAACAACTGCGTGTGCAGAATGGCGTTCTAAATCTCCAGTAATTAAGTTACGAGCAATAATACCACGTGCTTTACCATCAACTTTAACTAGATCAAGCATTTCGTGGCGGTTGTACATTTTTACGTGTCCTAAACCAATTTGTCTTGATAATGCTGAATAAGCACCTAATAATAATTGCTGACCTGTTTGACCTGCCGCGTAAAAAGTACGTTGTACTTGCGTACCACCGAACGAACGGTTGTCTAACAATCCACCGTAATCACGTGCAAAAGGCACTCCTTGAGCCACACATTGGTCAATGATGTTTACAGAAACTTCAGCTAAACGGTGAACGTTTGCTTCACGTGCTCTATAATCACCACCTTTAATTGTATCATAGAATAAACGGTAAATTGAATCCCCGTCGTTTTGATAATTTTTAGCAGCATTTATACCACCTTGTGCAGCAATTGAGTGCGCGCGACGTGGAGAATCTTGGTAACAAAAAGCTTTAACACTATAACCCATTTCTCCTAATGATGCCGCAGCAGAAGCTCCTGCTAATCCAGTTCCAACAATGATAACGTCAATTTTACCACGGTTGTTTGGAGCAACAAGTTTTAAATGATCTTTGTAGTCTGTCCACTTCGTAGAAATGTGACCAGCTGGTATTTTAGAATCTAACTTCATAATCTTATAGGATATTGATTATTTAACAAAATATATATACAGAGGAATGATAGCAAACAATGCCGGAACAAGGATTGAGAACCATAAACCTACTGCTTTAATGAACCCGTTGTATTTAGGATTATTAACCCCTAATGACTGGAATGCAGATGCAAAACCATGGCTTAAGTGAAAACCTAATACAATCATTGCAATTACATAACCAATAACAGCAATAAGTCCAAACTGCTCGTTTTTAAAGAAATCAACAGTGATTTTGTATAAATCTTTATACCCTTCTTTAACTTTTAAATCTGTTCCTGCTTGGTAAAATTCTCTACCATTTTTAATTTCTAACTGACCCATTTGCACAGCAGAAACTGGAGCTGCAGAACCGTCAGTGAAATTATACACAGCAACTTCTTCTTCGATACCTGTCATTGGATTAGCAACTACAACTAATTGTTGTTGTAAAGGCATTTCAGAAAAATGCATTTTAGCCCAAAAGTTAACCATATGCGTTACAATGAACACTAATAATAATGTTCCTAAAACAGCCATATTTCTTGAAGCCCAAGAACTGTTTGTTTTATCATTTTTAACCGCATAACCAATAGGACGAGCCTTTTTGTTTTGTATTGTTAAAAGAATACCGTCGATTGCGTGAAATAAAATCGAGAAGTACGTTACATAAGATAAAATTTTAACTGCCGGATTAGTAGTCATGAACAACGCATATTCGTTGAATTGTAAAGAAGTTCCAAAAATTAATTGTAAGTTCCCTACTAAGTGACCCACTAAAAACACGCATAAAAATAACCCTGTAAGAGACATCCACCATTTTTTTGCGATAGATGACTTTAAAAGTGCAGATTTTGCCATAGTATTAGTTTGAATGAATAGTTTTAAAAAAATCACACAAAAATAACGCTTATTCAGCCTAATAACAATAGGCAGTGCGTTATTTATAATGAATTTAAACAGCTACAACATTGCTTTTTTACGCTCAAAACAAACTAAAAATCAATACATTACTTAAAAAGTACGCACGGTATCAAAATCGGTAACAATAACATAATCTGCAAGATTATTATTTTCAGCAGCTAATTTATTCAAATCCGACTGCATAACGGTAGCAATTGTTACAACCTTTAAATTAGGGTCAGTTTGCTTTAAATACCAATAAATGCCTTCGAAATTATTAGAATGGTAAGATCCATGAAGATGAATAAACACCAAATTTTGTTTCCAAAACTTTAAAATATTATGCGCCATGGTATAATCTTTTATCGCTTGTGCTTTCGGAAAGTTTTTGTTGGCATGCACCGGATCGTCAAACATTGCTAACATAGCTTTGTAAGCCGATAAATTTTCGTCATAAGGCATTGGTAAAGCCGGAAACCATTGCTTATCGGTTTCTGGTAAAGCCAATAAAGCTTCTTCGCCTTGTTTAAAAAGCAAACTGGCATAACGGCGCGGAATATTAGTTGCAATAACTGGAATGCTATTTTCTTTACTAAAATCAACAATAGGTTTGTAATCGGTTTTATAATTGTTCCACAAACGGGCTAACGTATCTAATTGTTTTGCGGAAATTTGATTTGATAAATATTGATTTAAAACCGCTTGATTATCGGTTTCAAACATTTCCATACCAACAACAACTTTATGTTTTTGATGCAAGGTTTGTATTACCTTAAGTTGCAACCAATGCGCTGTAGAATTATCGTGCAATTCGCCAAAAAGTACCACATCAGCGTCAGCTAAACTTTTTAAAAACTTTTTATCCGAAATTTTTTTACCAGATTGATTAAAAATCACAAACGGCTCTAATTTTTGGGCATGCAAACTTATGCTGATAAAAAAGGCAAGAATAATATATATATTTTTCGTCATAATAAAAGTACTTTTGTATTACTTAGATTCAAGTTATGCTTAAAAACACAATTACTTATAAAAACGCAAAGGTTACCTACGTTTACAATCATTTAAATCTTAACAAACCTACAATAATTTGTTTACATGGCTTTTTAGAACACAAAACAATTTTTAATTTTTTATTTGAAGATGAAGCTTTTAACGCTTACAATTTAATTGCTGTTGATTTATTGGGTCATGCCGAAACTGATGCAATTGGTTATGTGCACACCATGGAAAATCAGGCCGAAATGATTATGCATTTAATGCAGCATTTACAAATACAAAAAACAAGTTTAATTGGCCATTCTATGGGTGGTTACGTAGCGTTGGCTTTTTTAGAAATGTTTCCGCAACACGTAACGCAATTATTTTTAATTAATTCTAGCGCAAAAGCAGATAACGATGTAAAAAAGGCTAACCGAGCACGAGGCATTGCATTGGTTAAAAAAAACGCAGCTGTTTTTATACAAATGGCCATTGCAAATTTGTTTGACGAACAAACCAAACAAAAGCAAGAAGCTACAATTAATGAACTTAAACAAATTGCTTTAGCCAACACAACGCAAGGCGTTATTGCCAATATGCAGGGTATGTTAGAAAGAAAAGATCGAGCATTTTTATTACACAATCACGATAATATTTACTTCATTGCCGGTACAAACGACAACATAATTCCGATTGATGAAGTTCGGGAGCAACTTGTAGGCACAAAACAACCAATTAATGAAATAAACGGTTATCATATGCTTTGGTTAGAACAACCCGAAGCGATACAAAAAATCCTTAAAGCTAAGCTTTAAGGATTTTTTTTATTTTCTTTCTTCTGTAAAAGGTAGATTGGGATCTAAAATTTCAGCCAATAAAGTAATTAATTGTGCTTTAAATTTTTCAATTATTTCATCAGTAATTTCGGTTTGCTTTAAATCTGTATCTTCAAACGAAATAAATCCGCTTTTAATATTTTTAAAAGATATCAGCCCAACTTCAATAGGATAATCCTGAAACTTCGAATACGTCATTAAGGCATAACAAAGCAATTGAATGGCTTTGGTCTTATCTGCATTAACAATTAAATCGTTCCAATCGCGAACTTTAACATCACTTGGTAAAACAGCTCCTGATTTGTAATCGGTAATGCGATATTTGCCATCTCGGTATTCAATTCTATCAACTTTACCGGCAATTTTAACCGGATAAGGCAATGCAGGATCTGTAAGTACAAATTCCTGATCATCTTCTAACGATAAAATTTTAACCGCAGCACCATTGGCAATTTCTTGCTTTTCAAGTTGTAAAAAATCATAAATATATTTTTCTGCAACTTTATAAGCAATTAAGTTTTTACCACTTGTTACATCACCAGATCCGTAAACATCTTTAAACTGCGCTTTAACTTCATGTTTAAAATCAGCAAGAAATTGATCTATAATAGCTTCTGACAAAAAGTTATTAATGTACGGCTTGTAAAGGTTTTCTAGAACATTATGAATTACGGTTCCTAAAGTGTTTGCAGCAATATTTTCTTCAACCTCATCAATATCTCGTATCCCTAAAACGCGTTGTTTATAAAACGATAACGGACTACGTAAATACGAACCAATAGAAGATGGAGAAAACCCTTTACCGCTAGCAATATGATGCAATCTTTGTTGTAATAAATCTGATTTTGGCACCACAACTTCTGCTTTAGGTATTTCTGGAATTGAAGGTGTATAATTTAATTCTTGTAAATTATGGTTCTGTTGTTTTTCTATAACCAACTGGGTAATAAATCGTGATTTTTCGCCTTTATCAATTCCGTCTGCGGGTTCAGAATTGTACAACAAATACACGTTTTTAGCACGCAACAACAAATGGTAAAAATGATAGGTATAAATAGCATCCTTTTCTTTAAACGTTGGTAAACCTAATTCAACTTTAACATCGTTTGGAATGAAGGAATTGGTTGATTTTCCTGCCGGAAAAACACCTTCGTTTAACGAGGTAATAATCACGGTTTCAAAATCTAAAACACGGCTTTCTAAAACCCCCATAATTTGCAAACCTTTTAAGGGTTCACCTTCAAACGAAACTTCGGCCATATCAACCGTTTGTTTGTAAATTGCAAACAGCATATCGAGCGAATCAATAAGATGGTGCTTTTTTTGGTACGTGCTTATTTTTAATAGCACCTGAAATATGGAGTAAATAAAAGCTAAAGTAATTTCGTCTTCGTTTTGTAACGCATTCGATTTATCATCATCTTCAAAATCAAATTGTTCTTTTATAGCAAAAACAATTTCTAATAATCGTTCAATTACAGCATCAACACCAGAATTCCAAGGTTGGAATAATAAATTTAAAAGCTTATCTCTATTTTTATCTTTTCTATCAGAAGATCCAAAAATAGCTGAATCTGGATACGAAACAAAAGTTATGTTTTTGGCGTTAATTTTATTAATAATTGCTTCACCATTAATTTTACTTTCAAGATAAGGATGCATTGCAACGGCACGTAAATCTTTATAATAAAACTCATAATTCGGACGGTTTAAAGCATGCAAATGCAGTTCGAACAATTTATGAATTAGCAATTGCGCAGGATTATTTTGAGCGCTATAACCCATGGTAATATTTAAAGCATCAACCGAGCTTGGCAAGGCTTTTAACACCGGTTGCAAAAGTGCTTCTTGCCCTAAAACCAAGGCAACCTTATTTAAATTTTGATGTTCTTTTTGAATATTCTCGATTAACTTTCCTGCTATTTTTGCTTGCCCAATAGATTTTGGCGTACCAATAATTTGAATATTTTTGGTTTCTGAAAATTCGTTAACCACCCATTCAAACGGATTGTTTTTATAATATTCCCATTGGTTGTAAAAACGACGAACAAAAAGACCGGCATCGTGATGTGTATCGTTTAGAAAAATGGCATCGATATCCCAAAAAACTTTTGCTTTTTGTGCTTCTAACATGCGCTGAAAAATAATTTCCTCCGCTTGATTTAACGCATTAAATCCTGCAAAAACAACAGAATGATCTGGAATTTGTTGCATGTACGTATTTAAGTTAGCAACCGCTTGTCGATAAACCAGCCCTTGATAACCTAGTTTTTTAGACAACAAATGTTCTGAAAAAGCTTGGTAATACAGCGGCAACTTGTCCCAAAACGCGATAGATTTATTAATCATTTGGGTTGCTTGATCGGCTTCTAAATTCCAACGTTTTAAAACCTCAATATCAGTCAAATATGTAAAAACCTTTTTGGTATCTAACAAATATCGATCGATTTCATTAAAATCTTGAATTAAAATTTTACCCCAATTCGCAAACGTATCAAACGATTGTAGGTTTTCGGTTTTGGTTAGTTTTTTGTAAACAGTATAAAACTCAAACAACAACTCAATATTATCTAAGGTGTTTATTTGCGCTAATTCTTGCACATATTCTTCAATGCTAATAATTTTAGGCACAAACAGATTTTTTTGTGCCCTTTTTTTAATGGTCTCAATTAAAAATACTTTTGCTCTTTGATTAGGAAGTACAACCGTTGTTGTGAAAAAAGTTTTCTTCCCAAACATCAAAAAGCTGTTGGGCAAGTTTTTCTAAAAAAAAGTCATCGTTTTTCATAGCTATAAATATAAAAAAAACGCCCTGATAAATCAGGGCGTTTTTATATAACATTTTAACTTGTCAAAATTATTTTACTAACTTAACTTCAACACGTCTGTTTTCAGCTCTACCTCTAGCAGTTTTGTTAGAAGCAACTGGATCTGCTTTACCAAATCCTTCTGAAGTTAAACGATCAGCATCAATACCGTGCTCTACTAAGTAGTTAACTACAGCTGCAGCTCTTTCTTTAGAAAGTCTTAAGTTTAATGCATCACCACCAGTTGAATCTGTATAACCTTCGATTCTGAAATGAGAATTAGGGTACTCTTTAAAGATTTCAACCATAGAATCTAAGATTGGTAAACTTTGAGATTGGAAAGTATATTTACCAGTGTTAAATAAGATAGTTTTACCGTACTGATTTAACTTTTTAATATGCTCTTCTTTAACCTCAGGACAACCGTTGTTAGCTACAGTTCCAGGAACGTCTGGACATTTGTCATCTTTATCTGGCACACCGTCACCATCTCTATCTGGCCAAGGACATCCGTCATTTTCTTTTGGACCAGGTACATCTGGACATTTGTCTAAATTATCAGGCACACCGTCACCGTCTGTATCAGGACAACCGTTGTAGATTGCTAAACCTGGAACGTCTGGACAAGCATCTTCGATATCAATGATTCCGTCACCATCTCTATCTGGACAACCTTGTAATTCTTTTGGACCAAAGTCGTATGGACATTTGTCATCTTTATCAGGAATTCCATCACCGTCTGTATCAGGACATCCGTTGAATTCTTTTAAACCTGGTACATCTGGACAAGCATCATCTTTATCATAAATACCATCTCCGTCAGTATCTTTACCTCCAAATTTGAAAGAGATACCAGCAAAGTGTTGTAAGTGCGTAGCTACGTCAACATTTGGTGTTCTGTTATCATCAAATGAATACTTGTACGTTGATTGTAATGTTAAACCAACATTTTCAGTAAACCAGAAAGATAAACCAATACCACCATTCACAGTTCCTGCAGAAGCATCACCTAAGAATGTGTACCCCCCACCAATGTGTAAATATGGATCGAACCATTTTGTACCAATAACTTCTAAGAAGCTATATTTAATGATACCGTCGATACCGTAGTACATTAAATCACCAGGATTTTCTACTGGGTAATCTCCAGGTCTAGTTAATCTTGGATTAACAAATTTGTCGATTTTGTTAACAGATCCTGTAAGTCCGAAAGAGAAATTATCTCCTAAGTATCTATTAACATTAATGTAAGAAACTGAAGGAATAATGCTCCAGTTGTCTTTAGCATTAAAATAGTTAGAGAATTGGTCTCCAAATGGACCAGCAGCGCTAACTCGAGCTCCGTCTACTGCGTTAGCCCCAAATGTTATAGACCAAGGATTGTTTGAATCCTGAGCCTGTGCTGCTGTTGTACCAGCTAACATTAAGGAAGCTACAAATAATCTGTTTAGATTTTTCATACTTGTTATATTTAATTACAATACGTTATAATCAAGACAAAAATACATGGTTATAAGAAATAAACAAATATTTTGCTTAAAAAATAAAAGGTTAATTTATATTATTTTAACTTAAAACTCCTAATTTTTTACCAACTTCTGTAAAAGCCTGAATAGCTTTATCTAAATGTTCTTGTGTATGAGCGGCAGATAATTGCACACGAATACGCGCTTTATCTTTCGGAACAACTGGGTAGAAAAAACCTATTACGTAAATTCCTTTTTCTAACAACTCATCGGCCATGATTTGCGACAATTTTGCATCGTACAACATAACTGGTACAATTGCAGAATCTCCATCAATAAAATCAAAACCTGCCTTTCTTAAACCTGCTTTAAAGTAATTGGTATTCCATTCTAATTTATCACGTAAAGCAGTATCGTTTTGTAACAATTCAAAAACTTTTAAAGATGCGCCAACAATAGATGGTGCTAATGAATTTGAAAACAAATACGGACGAGAACGTTGGCGTAAAATTTCAATAATTTCTTTTTTAGCAGTTGTATAACCACCCATTGCTCCACCTAATGCTTTACCTAAAGTTCCGGTAATAATATCTACACGGCCCATTACATTTTTAGCTTCTAGCGTTCCTTTTCCGGTTGCACCAATAAAACCTGCAGCATGGCATTCATCTACCATAACTAAGGCATCGTATTTATCAGCTAAATCACAAATAGCATCTAAAGGAGCAACTAATCCATCCATAGAGAAAACACCATCTGTAACAATCAATTTAAAACGACGTCCGTCTGCTTGCGCTTGTTGCAATTGTTTTTCCAAATCTTGCATATCGTTATTTGCATAACGATAACGCGCTGCTTTACATAAACGTACTCCATCAATAATTGAAGCGTGATTTAAGCTATCTGAAATGATACAATCTTCTTCTCCTAACAAAGGTTCAAAAACACCTCCGTTTGCATCAAACGCTGCAGCATACAAAATAGTATCTTCAGTGCCATAAAAATCGGCAATTGTTTTTTCTAATTGTTTATGAATATCTTGAGTACCGCAAATAAAGCGTACAGAAGACATACCAAAACCGTGAGAATCCATAGTATCTTTAGCTGCTTGTACAACCTCAGGATGTGAGGATAACCCTAAATAATTGTTTGCACAAAAGTTAATTACTTTTTGACCTGTTGAAATAGTGATTTCTGCTCCTTGTGGCGAAGTAATAATTCTTTCGCTTTTATATAAGCCAGCGTCTTTTATGTTTTTTAACTCTTTCGATAAATGTTCTTTAATATTTCCGTACATCAGTGAAACGATTTTTACATTAGTTGCTTACAAATCTACAACTTCCACTTCATCAATGCGAATATAACACAATGTTTTTTTAACAACTTCATATCCCATATTTAACAAAGCCTTTTCATATTCTAAAACCTGATTGATGTGCGATTCTTCTTTAGCGCCCGTTTTATAATCTAACAACGTAGCTTTATTATCAACTAAAGTTACACGATCGGGTTTTATAGTTTTAAAATTAGCATTTACAATACTGCGTTCGTTTAAAACCAATGCTTCAGGGTTGAAGTGCGCTGCAATCTTTGAATCATTAACGATGTTTTTTAATAAATATTTTATTTTATCAAAATCTTTATAATCAAGCTTTCCTTGTCTTAAAGCTTGCTCAGCAACAAAATCTACCTGATCCGGATGTAATACCGATGCCATTAGCTCATGAACCAAGTTTCCGTAATCAATCGCTTCATCTTTACCCGAATGCCATAACAGCGCTTCTTTGTTAGCTAATTTTATTGCATCTGATGGCTTATTACCCGGTGTTACCGCTTCAATAACCTGATTGGTGTTTTGAACAACTTCGGTTTTAGAAACTTTTTGTTTGGTTCCAAAATCAAACACTTCATCATTTACAACATCACGAGCAATATCTCTTAAATATTCTAAAAAATAAGCTGCAACCGAATTGGATTCAATAATCTTCGCATCAAGTTTAACATTTTTTTTCTCAGAAATTACATACAATTGCTCCCTTGCACGTGTTAACGCAACATAGAGTACATTAATTGTATCTAATGTAATTTTTTCGTTAGTAATTTCAAATAAATTAGCAATTGCATCCGAATAATGTACAACTTCGCCTTTTTTACTAATTAAAGCTTTGTTTAACGGAATGTTTTCGGTTGATGGTAAATCAACCCATAACGTATCTCCCGAAGTACGAATAATGCGATCGTTAACAAACGGAAAAATAACCACAGGAAATTCTAATCCTTTTGATTTATGCACGGTCATAATGGTAACCGCATTCATATTTTCGGGCGATGGGATGCTTAGCACTTCTTTTTTATTGTGCCAAAAAGTTAAAAACTCATCCAATCCTAATTGCTTAGTTTCTTGTTCTAAAACCACATCTAAAAAGTACTGCACGTAAGCCGTAGCACTTTTTGCAGGTAAAAATAATGCTATTATATTTTCGCAAACCTGATATAAATCCTGTTTTTTATGGTTAGCGAAGTTAAACGATCGGTTTATGGTTGTCGTTAAAAAGTTTTCAAACTCGGTTTCGGTTTCAGTTTTAAGGCCTTTAACAATAAAATCATGCGTTGGGTTTTCGGGCAAATAGTTGTTTTTTAAATAAAACAAAGCATCAAATTTAGCTTCGGTATCATTAAAATTACGCAACAAATGCAGCAAACTAATTATAAAGTTTACATCGTCAGCATTAGCCAACAAAAGCGTTTCTGACGAAATAATAGGGATTCCATTTTTTGTTAAATAATTAGCCAATAAAACGCCTTTATCTCGACGGCGCGTTAACAAAGCAATATCTTTGTAATTAAATCCTTGCACTAAGCAATTTCTAATAATGACTTCGGTTTTTTGTAAATACAAATCGTCGGATGTTACCTCATCGTCCACATCTTTAACATCTGGAATGAATTGTAAAGAAACATATCCGCCTGGTTTATTATTTGTTTTTTGAAAGCTATTTACCTCGTACATTTTATTGTAATCGGGGTTATTTAACTTGCTGCCCAAAAACTTAAAAAAATCGTTATTAAACGTAACAACCGCATCGTAACTTCGGTAATTTGTTTCTAATATGGTAACTTGTTTTTTTGCACTTTCAAAACCTTCATCTTTTGCATCGGGTTTACTTAATTCAATAAACTGCTCCGGATTACCTCCGCGCCAGCGGTAAATAGATTGTTTGGCATCGCCCACCAACATAACCGAACCTAAATCGGTTTCTACCTCATTTCCGGCCAATGCGTTTGTTAATAAAGGCACCAAATTTTTCCATTGCATTTCGGACGTGTCCTGAAATTCATCAATAAAAAAATGATTGTATTTATCGCCTAAACGTTCGTAAATAAAAGGTGCGGGCTGTTGTTGCACCTCGTTGTAAATAAGTTTATTAAATTCACTAATAAGCAACATATTTTGCTCTTTCTGAATCTGTTTAACTTCGTTAGAAATGGTATTAATTAAAGATAACGGAGTAATATTTTTTACCACATTATCAAATAACAGATACCTACCGGTCCAGTTTTTAATAGTTTCTAATTGTTGCCAAATGGTTTGTAAATCAGGGTTTACGGCATCTATATATTTTTTGTTGATGCGTTTTTCTAGCACGGCAATATTATCGTATTCTAAAGCTTTAGTAAAATCGCCTTCAATAATTTTATTTAAATGATTGGGAATGGTTTTGCGCGAAAAAGCTTCTACCCCGTACGGCTGATTGCTAATAAAACTTAGCAATTGCTGCGCAAGATTGCAAACGCTTTCATGAATTACATTGCGATTTTCGATAACCTCTTTTCGAATTTCTATAAAGTTATCTAATGATATGTTTTGTATTGCCTCAAGCTCTTTGTCGTGATTTTCATCGCCAATTAAATTACCAATGCTTACAAGTTCGCGCGTAAAATCCCAACTTCCGCTTTCGTTTACCTTAGTAAGTGCAAAATCTAATAGTAAATGTGTTAATTGCTTCTCGTTTGTACTTCCGGCTTTTGCAATAATTCGATCAACAGCTTCTTTTATTAAGCTGCTTTTATCTAACGAAACCTCAAAAGTTGCAGGTAATTCTAAATCAATAGCAAAGGTGCGAATTAATCGATGCGTAAACTTATCAATGGTAGAAATATCGAACGAAGCGTAATTGTGGATAATGTTTTTTATTATCGCTCTCGATTTTTGTTTTATCGTGTCATTATCAAGCCCTAATTCACTACCAATGGCTTTAAGCATATCTGCCGAATCGGGGCTGATTTCTTCTTCTCCAAAAGCAATTAAGTTAGAAACAATTCGCGATTTCATTTCATTAACCGCTTTGTTAGTAAACGTAATCGCTAATATTTTTTTATAAGCATCAACAGTTGGTGCTGCCAACAATATTTTTAAATATTCTTTAGTTAAAGTAAAGGTTTTGCCCGATCCTGCCGAAGCATCATAAATAAGAAAATTAGGAGAACTCACGAAAATATATTTTTAGTAATCTTACAAAATAAATATAAACATTTTTTATTACAATTTTTATTTAATAAATTTGGTATATTAATTTTAAAAATTATTATTATGGCTTTCGAATTACCTAAATTACCTTACGCGTACGATGCGTTAGAACCATATATTGATGCACAAACAATGGAAATTCACCATTCTAAACATCATAATGCTTACACAACTAATTTAAACGCAGCTATTGCTGGAACTGAATTAGAAGGAAAATCTATTGAAGAAATTTTAAAAAACTTAGATTTATCTAAAGCAGCTGTTAGAAATAATGGTGGTGGTTTTTTTAACCACAACTTATTTTGGGAAGTAATGGCTCCAAACGGTGGCGGTGAACCAACTGGTGAATTAGCAGCAGCTATTGTAGCTGACTTCGGATCTTTCGAAGCTTTTAAAGATGCTTTTTCTAAAGCTGGAGCTGGACAATTTGGTTCTGGTTGGGCTTGGTTATGTGTTAAAGATGGTAAGTTAGAAGTTTGCGGAACTCCAAACCAAGACAACCCATTAATGCCAGGTGTTGGATGTGGTGGAACTCCTATTTTAGGAATGGATGTGTGGGAACATGCGTACTACTTAAAATACCAAAACAAACGCCCTGATTATATTAATGCATTTTTTAATGTAATTAACTGGGCAGAAGTTGCAAAACGTTACGCAGCAGCAAAATAATTAAACATCAGTTTAAAATAAAAAAACGTCGGTTACTAAGAACCGACGTTTTTTTTATATAAAAAGGGGAAGGTTTTGCCTTCCCCTTTTTAAGCCCCAAATTCACCATAACTCTAACCTATATCTTTTATGGTACTGTAAATGTACTGCAACCAAATAAAACTGTAAAAAATAATCGATTACTTACAACAAAATCCGACAAGTTACTTTTACGAACACAAACCATAAAAAAAAGGGAAGTTTTACCTTCCCTTTTAAGCCCCAAATTCACCATAACTCTAACCTATATCTTTTATGGTACCGTAAATGTATTGCAACCAAATAAAACAATAAAAAATAATCGATTACTTACTTCAAAAACCGATAAATCACTAAAAATCAAATAAAAACAAAAAAGAGAAGCTAAAAACTTCTCTTTTTTTTATATGTATCAGTGTAAAAATGTATTTTAAAAAATATTGTTTTTTATTTAAAATTGTAAAAAACAGATAAAATAAAAATAATGCTAACAAAAATAGCTAACGCTACAAGTGCAGGTTGCTTAATAGGTTTAATTTCAAATGCTAATGTATCTTCCAACTGCTTTTTGTAAAATAATTCTGCCAATAATAATCCTGCAAAGAAGTTGAACAAAATAGCAAGGCCATTATCAAAAGTTAAGTTTAAATAAATAATAATTGCAGTTAAAAAAACAGAAAGTAGAACGGCCTGATTGCCTTTTTTAGATTGATTAATTTCTTTTAAATTATATCGCATCAAAAAAGCACCAAAAATAGGTGTGCAAAAGGCAGAAAATCCTAAAATTGCTTTTCTAGAATATAAAGTTTTCATAGGCTTATAAATTTGGTTAAAATTTGTCCTTAAATGTAGTTTAAAAATAGTAAAAACTATAACAATTGCATGAATAAGAACTGATAAAATGTAAATAAAAACGATAAAGTCTAAAAATTATAAATAAAAAATGGGAAGGTTTTGCCTTCCCATTTTTAAGCCCCAAATTCACCATAACTCTAACCTATATCTTTTTATGGTACTGTAAATGTACTACGCAAAAAGCAAACGCCGCAAAATAATCGATTACTTACAACAAAATTCGACAAATTACTTTTTACATCACAACGCACAAAAAAAGGGAAGTTTTACCTTCCCTTTTAAGCCCCAAATTCACCATAACTCTAACCTATATCTTTTTATGGTACTATAAATGTACCACAACAAAATCAGCACTTAAATTTTTATCGATTAGTTGTTTTTAAAAATCGATATAACAAAAAAAGGGAAGCTTTACTTCCCTTTAATAACTCAAAAAATACATCAAACTTGTTTATATAACAACATGGACACATCATTTTTAGAAAAAAAGGGTGGAAAAAACTTCCGCCCTTATGCCCCAAAAATTACCATAATGCTAACCTAAATTTTCATATGGATACACAAATGTAACATTATTGACTAATCTTACAAATAAAAAGTTAATTAAATTACATAAATATCAAAATAAAAAATGTTGTTTTTGCTAAAAAAATACATTTAAAACAAGGCATTAGTTAAATTGATTTAAAAAACAACAACGCGACTATTAGTTATTAATTATCCTGATATGCTTGCCAATAATACAATTCTTGTTTGTTGTTGTAATAACCTAAATAATAAACTCCGTTTTTAAAAGATAAGTTATAATTAGAGGTTTGCTTTTTATTATCGTTTAAAAAAGCATTAATTTGATCTAAAGCCAAATCAGGTAAGGTAATTTGTTCCGGTTGCATTTCTTGGTTTAAAGCTGCATTAAAAAACATAACTTTACGATTGGCGTAGGCATCCAAATTATTTAAGCTAGGATTAAAAAACCAAATATCTAAAGCAGTAACTACTGCACTCGTTACAATAGCACCAGCAATGCCTAAAGAAGCTGGTACAGCAATCATTGTCATTCCAGATGAATTTCTTTCATTACCAACGGCACCTATAGCTAATATTTTGCTATCACCATAATTATAAACCGTTAAACCGCCATTTAAGTTTTGAAACTTACGCATAAACTGGCTAGTTTTATCAAATTCACGATTAAAATCAGAACTTCCTGGGTTACTTTGCTTTATGTTCCCAATGGCAAAACTAATATCTTCATCTCTTACGGTACCAAGTTTGTTTATCACGTTTCCATCTAAATCATTAACCGTTAAAACAAATCCATCGTTATTAACTTTTATTTGATACAAATAATCGTCTAATAAAAAAGAATTAGAATCCATATTTGGATAATAAGTTAAAACGGGTTTTTTGATTGATTTACGTTGCAATGAAAAATCGTTCAAATCAAAAAACAACAAATCGGTAACATTAATATTACGATCTAAAGTTAATATTAGCTGATTGTTGTTTACATAAGCTTTGGTATAATACGCAGCCGATGAAAGCGCTGTGGTTTGTTTCGGGTCAATAAACTGAAATACCGAACTTGGCTGCACATCAATTAAACGCATAATTCGAATAGCATCAGCAAAATTTTGATTTTTAAAATCGGAAGTTAAAAACTTTTCTTGGCTCATATCTACATCAATTTGTTTGAAAGAACCATCGTTACTAAATTTATAAAACTGAATGGTTACCGTTTTTCGATCTAACGTAACAAAATAATAGGCATCAGCAACAGAAAATTCAACTAAAACCGAACCACGGGTTAATTTAAAGGCTTCTGTTTTAAAAGAATCTGATTGCGTTGCAAAATTTATAGTTTGTACTAAAAGTTCATTCTTTTTTTCGGTAGTCCAAAACAACTGCCCAACTTGATCCTGAAACGTGCTAGCCAATAAAACCTTATATTTTTTTTCTGGATTTGAGATGCGCATCGAATCTAAAACTTGTTGTTGGTTGTTTAAAGAAACTGCCAAACTTGAAGTTTTATCTCGTAAAATAAATAACGACTGTAAGGTTTCGTTATTTTCAACTATAAAAGTTTGCTTTAAATCTTTAAAAGCAATAGCATCTTGCTGTGCAAAACAAATGTTTGTAAGCAACATTAAAAGTAAAAGTTGTATTCTCATAAAATAGTTATCAATATTTCTCGAATATAAAATCTTTTTTAAATATATAATAACGTATAAAATTATATAATACCAATTACGTACTCCAAAAAAATTAATAATATCAAATTTCCTTATTTTTAAAAAGTCCAAATAAATAATATTATGTTCTTATTTAGATTAATTAAAAACAAATATATACATTTGTTAAAAATTCATAATCAAAATGAAACGTATTTATATTCTGTGTTGTGTTTTGTTGTTCGTTGGTGCCCATGCACAACAAAAAGACACCATTAACGACAATTATTTACATGAAATTATTATTGAGAAGTTCATTGTAAAAAATTCTGATTATAGCAACAAAATGCCTTTAAAGGCAATAGAAAATCCTCAGGTTTATTCTTCTATTGATAAACAAGTACTAGAAAATCAATCTATTTTTACTATTGATGAAGCGTACCGCAACGTTACCGGATTACAAAAAATGTGGGGCGCAACCAATCGTGCCGGCGATGGCGGATCGTACGTAAGCTTACGCGGATTTACCACAAACAATTCTTTACGCAATGGTTTAATCGGTCCTGTTTCTACAACTATTGATGCCGTAAATATTGAAAAAATTGAAGTTTTAAAAGGCCCGTCGGCAACCTTATTTGGGAGTGCAGCATCATCTTACGGTGGTGTAGTAAACCGCGTAACCAAAACGCCGTACGACAGCTTAGGCGGCAACGTTTCAGTTTCTGGCGGTAGTTATAATTTTTACCGAGCGCAAGCAGATATAAATACGCCATTAACTAAAGACAAGCGTTTGTTGTTCCGCTTAAACACCGCTTATACAACCGAAGGTACATTTCAGATGAAAAATGCCAACAACCGTTCTTTTGCATTTACACCAGTTGTTACCTACAAAGTAAACGACAAGTTAGATTTAAAGTTTGAATACGAGTTGTTTAAAACCAAATCTACCGCAGAAACTGCCTTTTTTTACTTATCTAAAGCAACAACCGGCGTTACCAATATGAAAGATTTGGCTAGCTTGGGCTTAGATTACAAACAATCGTACATGGGCAAAGGCTTATATACAGATGCTACCGTGAGCAATTTATTTGCACAAGGAACCTATAAAATAAACAATCATATAAAATCATCAACCCACGTAAACACGTCATATTCTAAATCGGACGGATACGGACCCTATTTTTCTTTATCGTTAAATCCAGCAGATAACTTATTGTACGTTAACAGAGCCGATCAATCAACCGATAACAGTAAAAAAGAATATTTTCAGGTTCAACAAAACTTCAACTTTGATTATCGCTTTGGAGAAATGCGCAACAGAACCGTGGTTGGTTTTGATTACATGGCCGTGAAAGATCGCATTCGCTATATCTATTTAGAAAACGGAAATTTTGATGCCGTTCCGGCTTCAGGTTACAGCGATTATGGAAATTTTAATAAAAACAGCTTAGCAGAAGCTTACGCAAAAGGCCCAGTAAGCACCTACAATCAGCTTGGCAATACCGATGTTATTAGCGGTTATATTTCTAACGTATTTACTCCGTTACCTGGTTTTAACATTATGGCCGGCGTGCGTTACGAGCATAATCATTTTAAAGGCGGAAGCTTATGGGTTAATGAATTACCTGCTTACAAACAAGCTTCGTGGTCGCCTAAATTAGGATTGGTTTACGAGTTGGTTAAAAATCGTTTTTCGGTATTCGGAAATTACCAAAACAGCTTTAAAAGCAACGGATATTATTACAGCGATGCCGAAGGAAATTCATCTTTAGCCGATCCGGAAAAAGCAAATCAGGTAGAAGGTGGATTTAAAACCAATTTATTCAGAGGCCGATTAAATGCATCCTTAAGCTATTATAATATAGATGTAAAAAATACTTTATACATTTTAGGATATATTCCTGAAACGTTTAACGCTTACCAAGATCAATCAGGTAAGTTAAACAGCCAAGGCGTAGAATTAGAAGTTAATGCTTATTTACTAAAAGGATTCTCATTTATTGGTGGGATAAGCTACAACCATTCTAAATTTATTAAAGCAGATCCAACCGTTCAGGGCAGACGTCCGTACACAGCAGGTTCACCTTGGTTAGCCAACTTTAATGCAAGCTATGAATTTTTAGAAGGCAATTTAAAAGGATTAGGTTTTGGAATTGGCGGTAATTACGCAAGCAACAACCGTATTTTAAACCAATGGGACACCACCACAAACACCGAAAACATTTTTACGTTACCCAACTATTTTATTTTAAACGCCAATGCGTATTACGATGCTAAAAAATTTAGAATCGCAGTTAAGGTTGATAATTTAACGAACGAAAAATATTGGGTAGGTTTCTCAACCGCAAATCCGCAAAAATTACTAAACGCCACAGCAACTTTAACTTACAAATTTTAACATGAACAAGCACACAAAACAACAAACCAGACCAAACAAATTCAGAAAAACACTAAAAAAACTGCACTTGTACCTGGGTTTACTTGTTGGCTTTTTAGTGTTTTTTATATCGATTACCGGATGTTTGTATGTATTTAAAGACGAGGTAGAAAATTACCAACGTAAAGAATACATGTTTCTTGACAAAGCGGAATATCAGGGAAAACAAAAACTAGAGCTTAAAACACTAGAAAAAATTGTAGAAAACCAATTGCAAGAAGAATATCCGGTGCATTGGGTTAACGTATCTATTGACAGCGCACGTACCTATCAATTTTATTATTATGAAAGAGATGAGCACGCGTGGAATTATTTTGATGAATTCCCGATTTACAAATCGGCTTATGTAAACCAATATACGGGCGAAATATTAAAAGTTTATGACGAAAAACTTACGTTTTTTAACATCGTAAAAAACTTACATTGGGGCTATTTACTAAATTCAGATTGGGGCAAATATGCAACAGGAATTCCGGTTATCATTTTTATGTTTATGACTATTTCGGGCATTATTCTTTGGTGGCCCAAAAATAAAGCTGCACGCAAGCAACGTTTTTGGTTTAGATGGAAAAATGTAAAAAGTTGGAAACGCAAAAATTACGACATGCATAACATTGTTGGCTTTTACGCATCAATTTTCGGTCTCATATTTTCTATTACCGGTTTGTTTTATGCCTTTCTTGTGGTACAAGCTTTAGTTTATTTTGTTTTTTCTGGCGGAAACACAACATATCCAGAATTTTCGCAGTATCAAACCGTAGATCCGATTGAATTAAAAACCGATCAAACTTTAGATATTATTGCAGATAAAGTAATCGAATTGTACCCCGACGCAACCTTATTTTCGATTGATTTAGGAAACGAACACATGGACGATCACGAACATCCTAACTTTGAGGTTTATGTAAAACATTTGTCGTATTCGTATCACAAATCGAGCAGTTTAGTTTTTGATGAACATTCCGGACGTTTGTTGCACCAGCACGATCCTGAAGATAAAGATTTTGGAGAAAAGGTTGTAAGCGCCAATTACGATTTGCACGTAGGTGCAATTTTAGGTTTACCTTCTAAAATAATTGCTTTTATTGCCAGCTTAATGTGTGCAAGTTTACCCGTAACCGGATTTTTAATTTGGTGGGGAAAAAGAAAAAAAGAGAAGAAATAAAAATAAAAAGCTACGCACTGCGTAGCTTTTTATTTTTATAATATATTGAGTTATGTATTATCCAATAGTTGCACCGTTATAAACACCAGCTTCATCTGGGTTTACAAACACCAACTTACCTTCTTTTGTTTCAGTAAGTAAAAGCATTCCTTCACTTTCTACACCGCGTAATTTTCTAGGTGCTAAGTTTACTAAAACAGTAACTTGTTTGCCAATAACTTCTTCTGGCGTAAAATGTTCTGCAATGCCCGAAACAATGGTACGAACATCAATTCCGGTATCTACTTTTAAAACCAATAATTTGTTTGCTTTTGGCATTTTTTCTGCCTCAATAATGGTCCCTACTCGTAAATCAATTTTAGCAAAATCATCAAACTGCGTTAATTCTTTTTGCGGTTCAGCTTGTTTTGCTTCTGCAGCGTTTGCAACTTTTGTTGCTTCTAATCTGTCGATTTGTTTCTGAATTTCTTCATCTTCAATCTTCGCAAATAGCAATTCTGCTTGTCCTATTTGATGCCCGGCTGGAATTAAATCTGAAGTTTCAGAAATTTTATTCCAAGCAATTGCATCAATATGTAACATATTTTTTAGTTTGGTTGCCGAGAAAGGTAAAAACGGTTCTGCCAAAGTAGATAAAGCTGCTGCAATTTGCAACGCTACATACATTTGCGTTTTTACACGTTCTTCGTCCGTTTTAATTAACTTCCAAGGTTCTTCGTCAGCTAAATATTTATTTCCTAAACGGGCAACATTCATCATTTCACCAAGCGCTTCGCGGAAACGGTAACGCTCAATAGAACTTGCAATAACTGCTGGATATGCTTTTAACTCAGCTAAAACTTGTTCATCAACCTCAGTAAATGCGTTAGGAGTTGGAATAATTCCGTTGTAATATTTATTAGATAAAACAACAACACGGTTAATAAAGTTTCCGAAAATAGCAACCAATTCATTATTGTTACGTGCTTGAAAATCTTTCCATGTAAAATCGTTATCTTTTGTTTCTGGTGCGTTAGATGTTAGCGCATAACGCAATACATCTTGCTTTTCTGGAAAATCTACTAAATATTCGTTTAACCAAACGGCCCAGTTTTTAGAAGTTGACAATTTGTTGCCTTCTAAATTCAAGAATTCGTTTGCAGGCACGTTATCTGGTAAAATATAACTTCCTTCAGCCTTTAACATAGCTGGGAAAATTATGCAATGGAAAACAATATTATCTTTCCCGATAAAATGAACTAGTTTGGTGCTTTCATCTTTCCAGTAAGGTTCCCAATCTTTGCCTTCACGAGCTGCCCATTCTTTAGTTGACGAAATATATCCGATTGGCGCATCAAACCAAACGTAAAGTTTTTTGCCTTCGGCACCTTCAACCGGAACGTCAATTCCCCAATCTAAATCACGAGTTACGGCGCGCGGTCTTAATCCGTCTTCAAGCCAAGATTTTACTTGTCCGTAAACATTTGGCTTCCAATCGTTTTTATGCCCTTCTAAAATCCAATCACGTAAAAAAGCTTCGTACTGATCTAATGGTAAAAACCAGTGTTTTGTTTCTTTTAAAACTGGAACAGAACCGGTAATGGTTGATTTTGGATTGATTAAATCGGTTGCGTTTAATGATGTTCCGCATTTTTCACACTGATCTCCATAAGCACCTTCGTTACCACATTTTGGGCAAGTTCCTACCACAAAACGATCGGCCAAAAACTGATCGGCTTCTGCATCGTACAATTGCTCGGTAACTTCTTCATTAAATTTCCCATCATCATATAATTTTCTAAAAAATTCTGATGCTGTATCGTGATGAATTTTGGCAGAAGTGCGTGAATAATTATCAAACGAAATACCGAATTCGGCAAACGATTCGCTTATTATTTTGTTGTATTTATCTATAATTTCTTGAGGGGAAACTCCTTCTTTTTTTGCCTTCATAGAAATAGCTACCCCGTGCTCGTCCGAACCGCAAATAAAAGCTACATCTTTGTTTTGTTGACGTAAAAAACGTGCATAAATATCTGCCGGAACATATACACCCGCTAAATGTCCAATATGTATAGGACCGTTTGTATACGGCAAAGCCGCAGTAACGGTGTATCTTTTAGGATCTTGAATCATATAAAAATTATTTTCAAGTTACAAAAATACGTAACAATTTTTAAATATGTAGCATGCACGTTTTACAAAGTAAAAATCACTTACTTTTTACTTAATCCATTTTTTTTTCACTTCTTGCATTAGATCTTCTAAATAGTCAATTTGTACTTCTTGAATTTCTAATAACTTTTTGTTTTGATGTACCAATAAATGATCTATTTTCTCACTCAACAATTTAATTTCAAGTTCGGCTTTAAGGTTTATTTTATAATCGTGCTCACTTCGTTGCCTATCTTTTTGCTCTTGTCTGTTTTGACTCATCATAATTATAGGTGCTTGAATAGCCGCCAAACAAGACAAAAGCAAGTTTAATAAGATAAAAGGATACGGATCAAAAGGTTGAGTTGCTAAAACCCAAATATTAATTAACATCCAAATTAGAATAAAAGAAAAGAAAGTGATAATAAAAGTCCAACTTCCACCAAAAACAGCCACTCGGTCTGCAATTTTCTGACCAATTGTAAGTTCTGTTTCAATTTCTTCTTGAATATTTTCTGACAGAATAGCATTGTTTTGTATCGCTTCCATTACTTCTTTATCTAAAAGTGCAAACTCACCTTTTTCTTGTAAAACTAATGATGTTAAATACAGACGTCTAAACTGATTTAATTCTGATAAAGAAATAAAACTATCAGTTGTAAAATCTGAATAGTTTGATTGTATCAAATTAAAAATTCCTTCACGAATATCTTTTCCTTTAATTTCTTCTCCTTTTCGAATTTCTTTCTTACTTATATGACTTATCTTCATTTTTATACATTTTAAATAAAACAAATATGCAATTTAATGTATTTCAGCTGTTGTTTTCAAAAACTTAATAAAACAGCGAAACGGATTAAACCAGCATTCCTTAGGCATATTTTTGTAAATTGCTTTTTTAAAAAACTCTAAAATGATTATTCCACCCTATTTAAAAAAAGGAGATACCGTTGCTATTGTTTGTACTGCACGAAAATTTTTTAAAGAAGATGCACAACCTGCCATAGCTTTATTAGAATCTTGGGGATTGCGTGTAAAATTGGGTAAAACCATTGGTTTAGATTATTTTCAGTTAGGCGGAACGGATGAACAACGTACCGCTGATTTTAACGAGCAAATTCAAGATCCTGAAGTTAAAGCCATTTGGGTTGCACGTGGTGGTTACGGAACGGTTAGAATTATAGATTTGATTGATTTTAGCGCGTTTCAATCCGATCCAAAATGGATTGTTGGTTTTAGTGATATTACCACTTTACATAGTCATATAAACAATTTAGGCGTTGCAACCACTCACGCCATTATGCCGTTTACTGTACCAACCGCACCAGAATCAGTTAAACAAACTTTGCATGATGCACTATTTGGCAAAGCTTTAACATACCAAATTGCCCCGCATGAAAATAATGTTTTGGGCGAAGCAACGGGCGAATTGGTTGGAGGAAACCTTTCTATTTTATACAGCTTATTGGGCTCGCCATCGGCTATTCAAACACAAAATAAAATTCTTTTTATAGAAGATTTAGACGAATATCTATATCATTTAGACCGAATGATGCAAAACTTAAAACGCAACAATTATTTTACAACTTGCAAAGCAATTATTGTGGGCGGAATGACCGACATGCACGACAACCAAATTCCGTACGGGCAAAATGCGTACGAAATTATTGGTGCAATTGCAGCGCAATATTATATTCCGATATGTTTTGATTTTCCTGCCGGTCACGTACCAGATAATCGAGCGCTAATTTTTGGACAAACCGTAAATCTTAGCATTAAAAAAGATTTGGTAACCTTATCGTTTTAATACCATGGCAAAGCACAACGAAATTGGTTTATTAGGCGAGCAACTTGCTGTTGCATTTTTAGTACAAAATGAATATGAAGTTTTAGAAAAAAATTGGCGCTTTAAAAAAGCAGAAGTTGATATTATTGCCAAAAAGCAAAACCAAATAATTTGTGTTGAAGTTAAAACGCGAACTTCTGTTGCTGTGGGTGAGCCAGAAAGTTTTGTTTCTCAGAAAAAAATTGAATTATTACTTTTCGCCATGAATCAGTATCTAACAAATTCAGATTTGGACTTAGAAGTACGTTTTGATATTATTTCGGTGCTTATTTTAGATAATGAAACTAAAATTAAGCACATAGAAAATGCTTTTTATCATTTTTAGAACGAATTAAAGAATAAAAAGCAGATTATTACCTTCCAATTTATATCTTTGTTAGGAATCAAAAATCAAAATAAAATAGATATGTATAACATTGTAAAAGAAGCGCACTCGGGTATTGCTTATTTAGCAATTTTTGCGTTAGTTATTGCTATTATTAATGCAGTTTCTGGTATTGCTAGTAAACGAGAATTTGTGAAAAAGGATAGAACAATTTCATTAATTGGTTTAATTTTCTCTCACATTCAATTATTAGTTGGTTTAATTTTATATTTTATTTCTCCACTAGGATTTGCTCAATTAGGTAACATGTCAGACAGCGCTGTACGTTTAACTTCGTTAGAACACCCGTTAATTAACATTATTGCAATTGCATTAATTACAATTGGTTGGTCTAAACACAAACGCGTAGCTCAGGACGAAAAATTTAAAAAGATTGCTATTTTTTATGCATTAGGTTTAATTCTAATTTTATCTAGAATTCCTTACGCAACTTGGTTATCTTAATTATATAAAATGTAAAAAGCACCTTAAAAGGTGCTTTTTTTATACTTTTACTATGATGCAACTTTTACGTTTTATTCTTTTTTTCTTTCCATTTTTAATTACGGCACAACAACAAACAAGTAAAGTTGATTCGTTGTTGCAAGTACAAGCCGTACTAGTAAGCTACGATTCTATTAATACAACAAGTAAAAGCTACAAAACAGATGTTTTTGCAAGTTATTACAGCAACAAGCTTAACGGCCGTTTAACCGCAAGCGGAAAACGTTTTAACAACACCGCGTATACAGCCGCACATAAAAAACTACCGTTTGGTACCCAAGTAAAAGTTACAAACCCCAAAAACAACAAATTTGTGGTCGTTACAATTACCGACCGTGGCCCATTTAGTAAAGGCAAAGAAATTGATTTAACCCAACGCGCTTTTAACGAAATTACGCATCAAAAAGGTTTGGGCGTTTTAAAAGTTGATTTAGAAGTTTTAGAATAATTGCTACCAAGTTGTAAACGGATGTTGTGTTAAATATGCATTGTAATAACGGGCATCTTGCGTAACTTCTTCAGCAATCCAATCGGGTAAATCTATAATTTGTTGGGCATTTTGCAATTCTAATTCAGCCAAAACAAGTCCTTGGTTTTCATCTTCAAAAACATCAACCTCAAACATTTGGTTGTTGTATGGTACCAAATATCGTGTTTTGTTAATTACCCCAGGCAAGCACAAAGGCAAAAGCGCTAAAACCTCAGCAACTTCAATTTCCTTTTCCCATTCAAAACGGCTGGTTCCGTTAGCAAAAGATTTTCCTTTAATGGTTATAAAACCTTTGTTTCCTTTTACCCGAACACGAACTACGCGCTCTGAATCTGTTGATAAATAACCCTGAATAATTTTTTCGGAGCTATATTTTTCTGTTAGAAAAACTGTATCTTTAACCGTGTATTTTTTCTCTATTTCAATAGTAGCTGACATAGTAAATTGCTTTAAAAAAGTAAAAATACAATAATTTTAAACTCAGATAACAATGGGCATTTTTATTAAGCATAGTAAGATTTCATTTAAAGCTTTATTTAAAAAATACTTTTTAGATGAAAATTACATTTCTGAAGATCAATTGGGGTATTTAGTAGATTTGGTTCGAACCATTCGTCCAAAAAAAATGGATGCAGACGTAACGCCGGTTTTAGATGCGTACATTGCCTATTTAACAGAAAACCCCGAACAAAAAAAAATAATTGCCAATTACTTGGTTCAGCTTTTTAGCAGCCGTAAGTTGTTTAACTTTTTATCTAACGCAGGCATCTTACGCGATTCGTTTTTTATGCTTGAAGTTAAAAAACGTTTATTTGCTCGAATTTTACCCGAACAGCCGGGAATTGCTTCGTTAGAATATATTTTGGTTCAGGTATTTTACAAACACGATGATTACAAATGGTTACTTAAAATTCCGGACGCAAAAATTATTGAGCTGAACGATATTTTTGGCTTTCAATCTGTTTTTAAAGAAGTAACCAATTACTCGCTAATCGGGCAAATTACTACAAGTTTATCGGTTTTAGGCCAACGCATTACTGGGCGTGTTATGGAATATGAAGTTATTAAAATGGTACCAGAATACGATCACTTTAATAACTTATTCGAATCGTTTGAAAATGAATTGCAAGCCGTTTTAAAAAAAGTGCGCGTGTACAAACCGCATTATATTTCTAGCAGCGATGAAAATTATTTAAAAACTAAAGTTCAGCTACAAAAATGTTATGAGTTTGTTGATTTAGCTTTTAAAAACAGTTCGAAATACGGTATTTCGATGAAGGTAAACCAAAGTTTACTGCGAATCAGACAACAGTTACAACGTATTGAAAGCTTACTAGAAATATTAATTGTTAACCATGCCGACGATCAGATTTTAAGTGCAATTAAAGCGTGGCGCTTAATTATCAAACTGAATTCTATTAAAAACAACGTTGGACAATTAATTAACGAAAGTACACAGTTAATTTCGTACGAAATTACCAAACATACTGCCATTACGGGCGAAAAATATATTACAGAAACCCGAAGCGAATATTATCACATGCTTAAGGCATCGTTAGGCGGTGGTTTTATTGTTGGTTTTTTATGTATTTTTAAATTGTTGTTATCTGGCGTTTCAACCAGTGAATTTGGACATGCCTTTTTATACAGTTTAAATTACGCACTAGGATTTGTAGTAATTTATTTATTACATTATACCTTAGCCACCAAACAACCTGCCATGACGGCGGCAACGTTAAGTAAAACGCTAGAAGAAGATCATCATTCCGGATTAGGTTATCACGAAAAATACTCGAAATTCTCGTTTTTATTTGCTCGTTTATTCCGCAGTCAATTTATTGCTTTTATTGGTAACGTGGTTTTAGCTTTTCCGGTAGCTTTATTATTAGCTTGGTTAATTGATTTAACCTTGCATGTTAACATTGCAGAAATGAAAGCTGATAAATTATTATCTGAAATTAATCCATGGGAATCTTCAATAATACTTTACGCATCTATTGCTGGTATTTATTTATTTATTTCCGGAATTATTTCTGGTAACGTGGCCAATAAATTAAAACACGAAAACATTTGTTACCGTATTAAAGAAAATCCGTTTTTAAAAAATACCATTGGAGCCCAAAAAGCCAGCAAATTTGCTGATTGGGTATTTAAAAATTGGGCCGGAATTGTTTCAAACGCTTGGTTTGGGGTATTTTTAGGTTGTACCGGTACAATTGGCGTGTTTTTAGGTATTAATATTGACATTCGTCACATTACCTTTGCCAGCGGTAACTTTGCACTTGGTTTGTACGGTAAAGGTTTTGATGCCATGCCTATATATTTATATTTGGTGTTTATTAGGCGTATTTATTATCGGATTCTTTAACTTTATTGTTAGCTTCTCGTTATCTTTATTTTTAGCGATGCGTTCAAGAAGCATTCCGTTTAGAGAATTTATATTAGTAAATCAGGCTATTTTTGCCCGTTTTAAAAAACATCCGCAAACATTTTTCTTTCCGCCTAAAAACGCTAAAAAAGAATTTTTATAGAAACCAATTATATCAAAAAGCCAACATAAGTTGGCTTTTTGTAATTTTGTAAAACTTGTTTAACCAATATGCTTCGAAAAATAATACATGTCGATATGGATTCATTTTATGCATCCGTAGAAATACTGGATAATCCGCGTTACGTGGTAAAGCTTTAGCAGTTGGTGGCAATGAAATTCGAGGCGTAATATCAACCGCAAGCTACGAAGCGCGTAAATACGGTGTAAAAAGCGCTATGAGCGGTGCTTTAGCCATAAAGCTTTGTCCGCATTTAATATTTGTTAAACCAAGGTTTGATCGTTACAAAGAAATTTCAAAAAAAATTAGAAGTATTTTTTTAGAATATACCGATTTGGTAGAACCTTTATCTTTAGATGAAGCGTATTTAGATGTAACAACCAATAAAAAAAATATGAAAAGCGCTACTTTAATGGCGCACCAAATAAGGCTAAAAATATTTGCTGAAACGGGGTTAACTGCATCAGCAGGCATTTCGGTTAATAAATTTGTAGCTAAAATTGCAAGCGATATAAATAAACCCAACGGACAATTAACCATAAACCCCGAAGAAGTTGAACCATTTTTAGAAAACTTAGATGTAAAAAAGTTTTATGGAATTGGAAAAAGAACTACCGAAAAAATGTACAATTTGGGTATCTTTACAGGTAAAGATTTAAAATCCAAACCTATAACTTTTTTAGAGGAGCATTTTGGAAAAAGTGGAACACAATATTATTATATTGTAAGAGGCATACATAATAGCGAAGTGAAACCAAACAGAACAGTAAAATCGGTAGGAGCAGAACGTACGTTTGCAGCCAACCTTTCGTCAGAAATTTATTTGCTTGAAAGGTTAGAAAATATTGCTGAGGAAGTAGAAACGCGGCTTAAAAAAAACAAGTTAGCGGGTAAAACCATTACGTTAAAAATTAAATATTCAACTTTTGCCCAACAAACCCGAAGTAAAACCTTGCCTTATTTTATTTCTGACAAAAGCTTGTTGTTAGAAATTGCTAAGGAATTGTTGTTTCAGGAAAAGTTACAAGATTCGGTTCGTTTAATCGGTATTTCATTATCATCTTTAAATAATGAAAAGAAAAAAGAACCCGAAAAGAAAAAACCCGAAGTGATTCAGCTTAAACTTCCGTTTAAAGATATATAAAATAAAAAAAGCAGCTTAAAGCTGCTTTTTTATATGTATTGTAGTTAGTTACGGCTATTAATTTTTGACAACAAACGTAAAAATTCAATATATAACCAAACCAATGTAATTAGTAAGCCCATTGCAGCAAACCATTCCATAAACTTCGGTTGTTGTTTAGCTGCGCTATCTTCAATCAAATCAAAATCTAAAAATAAGTTTAAAGCAGCAATAACAATTACAAATGCACTAAATCCGATGCTCATTAAAGATGATCCGTGGTGAAACATTTGAAAATTGAATACTAAAGATGCGATAAAACTAATTAAATAATAAGTTGCAATAGCCAATGTTGCGGCAATAACCACATTTCTAAAAGTTTGGTTTACTTTTACAATTCTAAATTTGTATAAACCCAAACAAACTAAAAAGGTTACAAAAGTTCCTCCTACCGCTTGAATTACAATTCCTGGATATCTGGCCTCGAAAATAGCTGAAATACCACCAATAAACAAACCTTCAAAAATGGCATAACCTGGTGCTAATTTACCAGATAAATGCGGTTTAAAGGCAGCTATTAAAACCAATACAAAACCAACAATTGCTCCTCCAACAGTTAAAACAATTGGGTTATATCCTGAAGCAGTTAAATACCAAGTTGCAAAAGCACCAACCAACAATAAGGCCAATAAAATAAACGATTTGTTTATTGTGCCCTGAATGGTCATGGTTCCGTTAGTTAAATCAATCGTATTGTATCTTTCAACCGTTTGTGATGCGTTAAAATCTGTTACACCACCTTGTTTCTCTTTCGTAAATTTGTCGTTTTTTAAAAACGGATTGTTCGAATTAAAGTTCATATTTGGTTTTTCTAATTTTACTAAATATATAAATTATTCTTCTATTTGTGATAAGCGTAATGTATTTACCATACCGCGATTTGCTACTGGCATAGCAGCTAAATTTACTAACATATCGCCAGCTTCAACATAACCTTTTTCTTTACAGATGCGGTTAATATCATCAATCGTATCATCAGTACTCCAAAATTTATCGTAATAAAAAGCAGTTACTCCGTACAACAAGTTTAATTGCGTTAAAATGTGTTTGTTAGAAGTAAAAACTAATGTATGCGCTTTCGGACGCCAAGCAGAAACCTGAAACGCAGTGTACCCCGAATTGGTTAAGGTAGTAATTGCTTTGGCATCTGTTTCGTTAGCCATTGTTGCTGCATGATGACAAATGTGCTTAGTAATATAACGCTTGGTTTTAATTTGCACTTGGTTTTGAGGAATTTGAACCAAAGGTGAATCTTCTACGCTATAAATAATTTTTGCCATTGTTTGAATTACCTGAACTGGATAACTACCAACCGAAGTTTCGCCCGATAGCATTACAGCATCAGCCCCATCCATAACCGAGTTAGCAACGTCGTTTACCTCAGCTCTTGTTGGAGTTAATGAAGTAATCATAGTTTCCATCATTTGCGTAGCAATAATAACCGGAATACGTGCTGTTTTTGCACGAGCTACTAATTGCTTTTGGATTAAAGGCACTTCTTCTGCCGGAATTTCAACACCTAAATCACCACGTGCAACCATTAAACCGTCGCAATATTTAATAATTTCATCAATATTAGCAACTGCTTCTGGTTTTTCAATTTTAGCTACAATCGGAATTTTATATTCGGCATGTTCTGCAATAATATTTTGTAAATCTTTTAAATCGTCACCCGTACGAACAAAAGAAAGTGCAATCCAATCTACTTTATTTTCAATAGCAAAAATGGCATCACGCACATCTTTTTCTGTTAAAGCTGGTAATGAAACTTTTGTATTAGGTAAGTTAACTCCTTTTTTAGATTTTAAAGGACCTCCTTGTACAACAACAGCTTTAACTTCTGTTTCGCGGTCAGTTTCAACTACTTCAAAAATAAGTTTACCGTCGTCTAATAAAATACGTTCTCCCGGATTTACATCTTTAGGAAATTGCTTGTAGTTCATGTACACGCGCTCAGCAGATCCTAGAATATCTTCAGCTGTTGTAAATGTAATGTGATCGCCAGGATGAACAAAAACATCTTCTTTCATTACGCCAACGCGTAATTTAGGCCCTTGTAAATCAGCTAAAATAGATGTATTATATTCAAATTCTGCAGTTAATTCTCTAATAATATCTATACGTTCTTTAACGTCAGCATAATCAGCATGCGAAAAGTTAATTCTAAAAACATTAACTCCAGCATCAATCATTTCTTTTATTGTTTCTCTAGAGCTACATGCTGGTCCTAGCGTAGCAACAATCTTTGTTTTTTTTCTGTAAAGCATTTTAAAATAGTAGGTTGTTTATTGATACTAACGTATTTTTATCTAATTCATATATGGCGTCGAGCTCTTTTATTACGTTTAGTTTAGAAATAAATTGCTGAACCGTTTCTGGCAGTAGCGCTTCTTCAACTTTAATAAAATAATCAACGGTGTCGTATTCTGGAATTAGAACAATATCGCTGTATGTATTTGTTAATACTAAGTTTATATCTGAATCAATGCGAGGCTCAGATTCAATTACCGATTTGTTGGCAATTAAGCTCCAAACAATGCGTTCGTTTTTGTCTTCAAATTTAAAAAAATCAAAATTGGTATGGGTGGCAAATTTTGATAAAGTTAATGGGATTAACTCTTTTTCTAGGTTTAATTGACCGTATTTATTTACTAAATAAGCCAATTTATAATCTTCTAATGAAGTGTGAAGTGCAATAATATTAAAATCGTCTGATCCAAAATCATCAATATCTAATATGCTTACTGCCATTGTAATTTTTATTTAAAGATACGATTTATCTTTAACTTAATGAAAAGCGGCTAAAGTATTTAACCTTAATTTAATGAGAATTAATGAGATGGCGGTTCTATAATATCTTGTAAAACAAAATAAGCGCGCTTAGAAGCAATTTCTTCGGCCTTTTTTTTAGAGGTTGCTCGGGCGCGAGCAACAATTTCGTTATCAATTTTTAGCTTTACGCCAAAATATTTTACAGCTTCGTTACCGGTATCTTCAAAAACCTCGTAAAAAAAAGATTTTTTTTGTTTCTGACACCATTCTATCAACAAGCTTTTGTAGCTAATAATTTTTCCTTCAAGCTTTTCAATATCTACATAAGGAACAATAACTTTTTCTTGAATAAAAGTTTTACAACGTTGGTAACCTAAATCAAGGTAAATAGCACCAACAAGGGCTTCGAACAAATTACCGTGAATATTTTCACTAAACTGCGAAGCTACAACTTTACTTTTAACATGATCTACCAAATGCAAAGATTTACCTAATGCATTTAAGTTTTCGCGGCTAACAATTTTAGAGCGCATTTTTGTTAAATAACCTTCATCTCCGGTAGGAACGGTTTCAAAAAGATGTGCTGCTATAATTAAGCCCAACATGGCATCTCCAAGAAATTCTAAACGTTCGTAATTATGCGCACGACCATTTTCATCGATTTTATTCATTGATCGATGGGTAAAGGCACGCTTATAAATCTCTAAATTAATAGGATTGTCATTAATTATCTCCGTTATGGTTTTCAAAAAAATCCCGTCCTCAGGAGTACGGGATTTATTTAAAAACAATTTCTTGAAAATATTCATGAAATAATATTTCTATTTTTCGAATTTTTTAACCAAAACACAAGCATTGTGCCCCCCAAAACCGAATGTATTGCTAATTGCAACTTTAACATCGCGTTTTTGTGCCTCGTTAAACGTAAAGTTTAATTTCGGATCAATGTTCTCATCATCTGTAAAGTGATTAATGGTTGGCGGAACAATTCCGTTTTGAATAGCTAAAATACATGAAATTGCTTCAACCGCTCCAGTTGCACCTAATAAATGCCCGGTCATAGATTTTGTTGAGTTGATATTCATGTTATAAGCATGCTCGCCAAAAACAGCTAAAATAGCTTTAGATTCTGCAATATCTCCTAATGGAGTAGATGTTCCGTGCATGTTAACTAAATCCACATCTTCTGGTTGTAAACCAGCATCACGTAAACAATTAATCATTACATTTTTAGCGCCTAATCCTTCTGGGTGAGGTGCAGTAATATGGTGCGCATCAGCTGACATACCGCCTCCGCCAATTTCACAATAAATTTTAGCACCACGAGCAACAGCGTGTTCGTATTCTTCTAAAACCAAAGCACCAGCTCCTTCTCCTAAAACAAATCCGTCACGGTCTTTATCCATTGGGCGCGATGCCGTTTTAGGATCGTCGTTACGTGTAGATAAGGCATGCATAGCATTAAAACCACCCATTCCTGCAATTGTAACTGCTGCTTCAGAACCTCCGGTTAAAATAACATCTGCTTGTCCTAAACGGATGTAGTTAAATGCATCAATAATTGCATTTGTAGAAGATGCACAAGCCGAAACTGTTGTAAAGTTAGGCCGCGTAATCCGTATTTCATTGAAATTAAACCACCTGCAATATCAGCAATCATTTTAGGGATAAAGAAAGGATTGAATTTTGGTGTACCATTTCCTTCGTTAAAGGCAGTAACCTCGTCCTGAAACGTTTGTAAACCACCAATTCCTGAACCCCAAATAACACCGGCACGGTCTAAATCAATTTTTTCTAAATCAAAGTTTGCATCGGTCATTGCTTCTGAGGCAGAAACCATAGCCAATTGTGCATAGCGGTCCATTTTACGTGCTTCTTTTCGGTCAATAAAATCTTCAGCTTTAAAGTTTTTAACCTCGCAAGCAAATTTTGTTTTAAAATTTGTAGCGTCAAAAAGCGTAATTGGGGCTGCACCACTTACTCCGTTTATTAATCCGTTCCAGAATTCTTGAATATTATTTCCAATCGGAGTTAATGCTCCAAGACCTGTAACTACAACTCTTCTCAATTTCATAATTTGTAAAGGTATATTCCAAACAAAAAACCCATGTATAATCGTTGGCAATCATCATGGGAATGTTATTTATATTAATGACTTGTAATATCTACTAAAATAATAAAAGATAGTTAAAAATAATAACATCCATGCGATGATTTCGCATCGCATGGATTGAGGTTATTATTTTTTAGCTTCTTCGATGTAAGAAATAGCTTGACCAACTGTAGCAATGTTTTCTGCTTGATCGTCTGGAATTTGAATATCAAATTCTTTTTCGAATTCCATGATAAGCTCAACAGTGTCTAATGAATCAGCCCCTAAATCGTTAGTGAAACTTGCTTCAGCAACAACTTCGTTTTCGTCAACTCCTAATTTGTCAACGATAATAGCTTTTACTCTTGATGCAATGTCTGACATAATCTTTTAATTTTAAATTTAATTTGTGGCAAAAATAAAAAACTTTATCTTAATACCACATGAATTGTTTGATAAATAGTCGGAGCTAAGATAAAAATTAATTTTAAATGTAACGATAATTTTTATCATTTCTATTTTTTTATGCTTTTCTTTGTACTTGTTAACCTAAGTATTTATAAGGCTTTATATCTATTTTATATGAAAAACATAATCATTTTCGCATCAGGTAATGGAAGCAATGCAGAACAAATAATTTCGCATTTAAACCAAACAAAAACAGCAAAAGTTGATGCAATTTTAACAAATAAAGCAAATGCGGGGGTACTTGAGCGTGCAAAAAGGCATCAAATTCCATCACATATTTTCTCAAAAACAGATTTAGAGAGCGGAAAAGTTTTAGAAATAGTAAATCAGTACAAACCCGATTTAATTGTTTTGGCTGGTTTTTTACTAAAATTTCCAGAACATATAATTAACGTATATCCAAACCAAGTAATAAATATACATCCAGCCTTGTTACCTAACTACGGAGGTAAAGGCATGTACGGCATGCACGTACATGATGCTGTTTTAGCAAATAAAGAATCGTACACGGGCATTACCATTCATTACGTGAACGAAAACTACGACGAAGGTGCAATTATTAAACAAGAAAAAGTTTTTGTAGGCGATTGTACCACGGCTGATGAAATTGCAACACGCATTCATCAACTCGAATACGAACATTTTCCAACAACTATAAACAAGCTATTAAGTGAGTAATCCACAAATAATTATTTATACCGACGGATCTTCTCGAGGAAACCCGGGGCCGGGCGGTTACGGTGTTATTTTAGAGTTAGTAGGTACCAGCTACAATAAATCGTTCGCAGAAGGTTTTCGGTTAACCACCAACAACCGCATGGAATTATTAGCTGTAATTGTTGGACTAGAAAAAATTACCAAACCCAAACAAAACATATTGGTTGTTTCTGACTCTAAATATGTGGTGGATGCTGTAGAAAAAGGTTGGGTTTTTGGTTGGGAGAAAAAAGATTTTAAAGATAAAAAAATCCGGACTTATGGCAACGCTTTTTACACGTTTACAGACAACATCAGGTTAAGTTTAAATGGATAAAAGGGCATAACAACCACCCGCAAAATGAGTATTGTGATAAAATTGCGGTAGAAGCTGCTTTAAGATCAAATTTAAAACCCGATGTTTGGTACGAACAAAACGAAGCTAAAAATTAACTTTTTAAACCTGTTTTTTTAACATCATTAGCGCCTCAACTTAAATAAAATACTTTGAGCAAATAATAAAAAGCTATATCTTTGCGTCTTATTTTCATGTAAATTAAAATGAATAAATTACTTATAGTAGGGACAGTAGCTTTTGATGCTATTGAAACACCTTTCGGAAAAACAGACAAAATTTTAGGTGGTGCAGGAACTTATATTGGGTTATCTGCTTCACAATTAAACGTAAATTCAGCAATCGTTTCTGTAGTTGGTGGCGATTTCCCTCAAGAATATTTAGATTTATTAACAGCTAAAAACATTGACATTTCGGGTATTGAAGTGGTGAAAGAAGGAAAAACTTTTTTCTGGAGCGGCCGTTACCATAACGACATGAATTCTCGTGATACGTTAGAAACACAATTAAACGTTTTAGCTGATTTTAATCCGGTTGTACCTGCAAACTTTACAGATTCTGATGTAGTTATGTTAGGAAACTTACACCCGTTAATTCAAACCTCAGTTTTAAATCAATTAACAGCTAAACCAAAATTAGTAGTTTTAGATACTATGAACTTTTGGATGGATTGTGCTTTACCAGAATTATTAGACGTAATTAAACGCGTGGACGTAATTACGATTAATGATGAAGAAGCACGTCAACTTTCTGGTGAATATTCATTAGTTAAAGCAGCGGCTAAAATTCATACAATGGGTCCAGAATTTGTTGTTATTAAAAAAGGAGAGCACGGCGCTTTGCTTTTCCATAACGAAAATGTATTCTTTGCACCGGCTTTACCATTAAAAGAAGTTTTTGATCCAACAGGAGCAGGTGATACATTTGCTGGAGGTTTTTCTGGCTACATTGCTCAGAGCGAAAATATCTCGTTTGACAACATGAAAAATGCAATTATCTACGGTTCTACCTTAGCATCTTTCTGTGTTGAAAAGTTTGGTACAGAACGTATGGAAAACTTAACAAGCGACGAAGTAAAAGCACGCTTGCAACAATTTAAAGCTTTAACTCATTACGACATTGAGCTAACAAAATAATTTATAAGCCACCTTGTGTGGCTTTTTTTGACTATAAATACCAAAAACAAACAACACAACAACAATGAGCGACGCATTAAAACACGAATGTGGAATTGCACTTTTACGATTAAAAAAACCGTTAGAATTCTATAAAGAAAAATACGGAACAGCTTTTTATGGCGTGCAAAAAATGTATTTATTACTAGAAAAACAACACAACCGCGGACAAGACGGAGCTGGTTTGGCTAGTATTAAATTTGACATGGAACCCGGAGCACGTTATATAAGCAGAATCCGCTCAAACCAAGCTGCGCCAATTCAAGATATTTTTAAACAAATTAACGAACGCATCAATACCGATTTAGAACAAAATCCGGACAAAGCGAACGATGTAGCTTGGCAAAAAAACAACGTACCTTACATTGGCGAAGTATTTTTAGGCCACGTACGTTACGGAACTTTTGGTAAAAACTCAATAGAAAACGTACATCCATTTTTACGTCAAAACAACTGGATGCACCGCAATTTAATAGTTGCCGGAAACTTTAACTTAACCAATGTTAAAGAATTATTTAGCGATTTGGTACGTTTAGGACAGCATCCTAAAGAAATGGCAGATACGGTAACGGTTATGGAAAAAATTGGTCATTTTTTAGATGACGAAGTAACCGATTTGTATTTAGAATGTAAAAACGAAGGTTTATCAAAACGCGAAGCTTCACCAGAAATAGCAAACCGTTTAGATATTGCTCGCATTTTACGTCGTGCCTCTAAAAACTGGGACGGTGGTTATGCCATGGCAGGTTTATTAGGGCATGGTGATGCGTTTGTAACGCGTGATCCGGCAGGTGTACGTCCAGCATTTTATTATGAAGATGATGAAATTGTCGTGGTAACTTCTGAACGTCCGGTTATTCAAACCGTTTTTAACGTGCCCTACAACGAAATTAAAGAAATTACCCCAGGGCATGCTTTAATTATTAAAAAAGACGGAACCGTAATTGACGCTAAAATTAGAGAACAATTACCTTTAAAAGCTTGTACTTTTGAAAGAATATATTTTTCTCGTGGAAATGATGCCCAAATTTACCAAGAACGCAAAGATTTAGGTAAATTAATCATGCCACAAGTTTTAGAAGCCATAGATTTTGATACCGATAATTCGGTTTTTTCATACATTCCAAACACGGCAGAAACATCGTTTTTTGGTATGGTAAGCGCTGCACAAGATTTTTTAAATCAGCGTAAAATAAAAGCCATTTTAGAGAACCAAAACAACTTAAACGAAGATTTGTTGCAAGATGTACTTTCGGTTAAAATTCGTACAGAAAAAATAGCAATTAAAGATGCAAAACTACGTACGTTTATTACCGAAGATTCATCACGTGATGATTTAGTTGCACACGTTTACGACGTAACTTATGGCGTAGTAAAACCAACTGACAACTTAGTTATTATTGATGATAGTATTGTGCGCGGTACTACATTAAAAAATTCGATTATAAAAATGCTAGATCGTTTACAGCCCAAACAAATTGTGGTTGTTTCATCGGCACCGCAAATTCGTTACCCGGATTGCTATGGGATTGATATGGCCAAGTTAGAAGGTTTAATTGCTTTTCAGGCAACCTTAGCGTTATTAAAAGAGCGCAACTTATATCATTTAATTGAAGAAGTTTATCAAAAATCTAAAGCGCAAGAAAATTTACCGGATGATGAGATTGTAAACCACGTAAAAACAATTTACGAACCGTTTACAGATCAGGAAATTTCTGATAAAATAGCTGAATTGGTTACACCAAAAGATATTCAATCTCCGGTTAAAATTATTTTCCAATCGGTAAGCAACTTACATAAAGCTTGTCCAGATAATTTAGGTGATTGGTATTTTACGGGTGATTATCCTACAGCAGGCGGAAATCGCGTAGTAAATAAAGCTTTTATAAACTTTTACGAAGGCAACAACGACAGAGCTTATTAATAAATTCATAATAAAAAACCGATGCTTTAACATCGGTTTTTTTATTATAAGTTTTTCACCCAATGGGAAGGATTCATTTTTTCAGTGTTTTTATACACATAAAAGTTTAAAACCGTACGTCCGTTAGATGGAATGTGGATGCGCCCTAAATCTTGCTTGGCAGTAACTTTATCACCAACTTTAACCGACACGGTACTTAAGTTTTTGTATAAAGTAAAATATTCTCCGTGCTGAACCAAAATAGCCTTCGTGTTTCCTAAAACTTGAATTTGAATTACTTCGCCATCAAAAACAGCACGTGCATTACTTCCGTTTTCAACTTTAATTTCAACCCCACCATTATCAATGGTTAAGTTTGAATATACAGGATGCGGCTGGATACCGAATTTAGACGAAACATACCCATTTTCTACCGGCCAAGGTAATTTACCTTTATTGTTTTTAAAATTATTCGATATAATTTCGCCTTCTTTATCTAATACAACTTTAGCAGAACTTGCTGTAGTTGTATTTGTTTTGGACTTAGAAGATGAATTGGCTGCTGCGGCCTTACGGCGGGCTTCTTCTGCTTTTTTGCGGTTGGCTTCGGCAATTGCTTTACGCACCAATTCGTCAATTTCTTTTTGAATTTGTTTTGACTGCTGCTGCTTTTTGGTTATTTCGGCAGTATATTTTCGTTTGTTCTTTTTAATTTCGGCAACTAACTTTTCATTTTTCTTTTTCTCTTCAGATAAAAGTTGTTTGTTTTTTTCGTTAGCTTCTATAATTGCAATTTTTTTAGCACGTTGCAATTCTAATTCAATTTTTTGCGCTTTAACTTGTTCGTTTTTTTCTTGAATTTCGTCGCCTTGAATTTTACGGTAACTTGCATAGTACTTCATGTACTGAATGCGTTTGTACGCTTGTAAAAAATTTTCGGAAGAAAGCACAAACATAATTCGGCTTTTTTCGTTTCGGCTTTTGTACGATTTTACAATGGTATTTTTATAATCTTCTTTTAAAGCGTTTAATTCGGCAGTTAAAACATTTATTTGTTTTTGGGTGTTGTAAATATTATCATCTAAAAACTTGGTTTCACGTTCTGCCGTGGTAATTAAATCTTCTATAATTGCTATTTTTTCTTCAGATGCTTTTAAATCGGCCAACACATCCTTTTCTTTACTTGCTTCAATATTTAGTTTAGAATTGGCAATACGAATTTCGTTAAGCAATTGTGCTTTACGTTTTTCGAGTTGTTGTTGCTGTGCAGATGTTTGTTGCCCCCAAGCAATATGGGTTAAGCTTATAAAAGCGAGAGAAAAAAATAATTTATACATTTAATTTACGCTTACTTTTATTCTGTAACCAATTGAATTTGTTTAAATCCGTTAGGAATTTCGTATTTAAACGAAACATTATCGTTAACAGAAACAGAATTGTATTTAATATCTATTTGAACCGGATTTTCTTGTTCGGCAACAATAGCAATTGTTGCGGGCAAAAATATTCCTTGAGTTGCTTTATAATCGGTGTAATTTAAAACTACCTGGCGGTTTTCGTCAGGCTGTTTCAGCGTGGTTTTTAGTAACAAATAATTTAAATCTTCGAAAAACGATTCGTTAATAACTCCATCACGCGTTTTGTATTTTATTTTATGCAATCCGTTATCTAAAGCTGTTACAAAGTTAACCTGATTTAAATCGTAAATGGATTTTCCTAAAAATATATTTTGCACTTTGGTATAATCTAAATCTACCCCCAACCAATTGGATAAAATTTGATAGTTTCCATCAAAATATTGTCCGTTAAAGCTGTCGTAATACGAAACGCGGTCGGGCGTGATTAATGCCTTAACAAAGGTAATGCCCAAAAAACGAACCACAACTAAAATTTGTTTGTCTTTTTCTATTCTAATATCAGCGCTTGCGCTTTGATCTAGCTTTTTATCTTTAAATTTTATAGCTGTTCTGATGTTTAAGGTATTAAAATCAGTTGGAATTGCATAATGTTTGGTTGCCAATTCGGATTTAGAAATGCGCGAAGTTGCTTCGGCAGTTTCTACAGCCGTTTTTTTAGATGAACATGCAGTTAAAATAAAAAGAGAACAAAAAAGGTATGCAAATTTTTTAATCATCATGGGTTAAGAATTTTATTGGCTTTTATAAAATACGTTTCTTTTTGCTTTTCATTACCTAACTTATGGTAACATTCGCCCATTTGAATATAAATATTAGCTTCTAACGCATCATCATCAAACAAATAAGTCAAAGCTTCATCAAAACTTTGTAATGCCTTTTTAGGCTCGTTTGAGTTTACTTGTGCAATACCTAAATAATAATACAACTTGGCTTCTGCCGGATAAAGTTCTATATATTTTTTGGTCGCAATTGCCGCTTGCGCGTAGTTTTTATTGGCTAGAAAATTTTGAATTAAAAGCGTTTGCAATACCACATCGTTCGGGTTGTTTTGTAAACCTTTTTCCAGATAAACTTGCGCTACGTTAAATTTATTTTTGTTGTAAAAAAATACACCAACTTCTTTAGGAACATTAATAATATCTTGATTTTTAAATAAATCTACCACCGAAACCAAATCGGTTTCGTACTTTGGGTTTGCATTTACAAAAATTAAATATTCATTAAAAATACGGTGTTTTAGCAATTCGTGCACCGTGTTGCTGGTAATAGCAGCGTTTAAATGTTGTAACGCTGTTGCATAATTATTGGCTTGTAAAGCAGAACGAAATTGCGTTACATGCCCCCAATCTGAGTTTGGTACATGTTGTACCAATTGATTTATGGTTTGATACGTTTTATCGTAATCTTCGTCATGCAAATAATTGGTAATTAATTCTTCGTACGCGGTTTCGTCAGCCGGATTAATTTGTGTTGCTTGTTTAAAATCGGCTTTCACTTTTTTAGTAAACTTCAGCTCAGATTCTGCCTGAAATTTAAAACGTTGCATGGCCGGAGATAATTTGCCACGTTTTTCTAATTCGTCTAACAAAACTAAAGCCTTATCATATTCTTTAGCATAAACGTACAACGAAACTAAATCGTCGGTATATTCCGGATCCATTTCGGCTATTTTAACTGCAATAGGAATTGCTTTTTTAAAATCTTTAGTTGTATAAAAAAGCTTGTACAAATCAATCCAATACCATTTTTGGTTGGCACTTAATGAAATGGCTTTTTCATAAGCCAATTCGGCCTGGTAATAATCTTTTAAAGCAAAGTAATTTTTACCTAATTGATTGTAAAAAACAGCATTTTCGGGCTGTTTTTGAACGTTTTTTTGAAGTAAAACAATGGCTTTATCGTAATTTTCGATCGCTTTTTGAGAAATGGCTTCGTAAAAATTATTTTCAATTTCGTCCGCAACATTTTCACCCGGTATTTGTGCCGTAGCTACAAAACCGGAAAGCAAGAAATAAAAAACGATAAAGCGCGATTTTACTTGCATCATATTTAATCTAAAACGCTATAATCACCAATGCTAATTGAGGTGAATTTACCATTAAATGCCGCATGATTACCAATCATTGAATTGGTCAATTGTGCATTAGTAATGGTTGCGTTGTTTTGAATTAACGAGTTATTTATGGTTGCATTTTCGATAACCGAATTGGCTCCAACCGACACATTTGGCCCAATAGTAGCGTTTTTAAGTACTACATTTTCGCCCACATAACACGGTTGAATAATTTTTGCGTTTTCTAATACCACATTATTGGCAACTAAATTTTGTCCGTCTTGGTGTAAAAAGTTTAACATGCGCGAATTGGTTTCTACAGTAACATTTTTGTTTCCACAATCCATCCATTCGTCCACTTTGCCCGGTTTAAAAAGTAAACCTTTTTGCTTCATGTTTTCTAACGCATCGGTTAACTGATATTCTCCGCCTTTGATAATGTTGTTATCTAATAAATATTCTAATTCGGCACGTAAATTTTCGCCCGATTTGAAATAATAAATCCCGATAATGGCTAAATCTGAAATAAATTCTTTTGGTTTTTCAACAAAATCAACAATTTCATTTTTATCATTTAGTTGCACCACGCCAAATGCGCTTGGATCTGGAACTGCTTTTACCCAAATAACGCTATCTGCATCGGTTTCTAACGTAAAATCGGCACGGAATAACGTATCTGCATAAGCAACAACAATATTACCTTGCATGCTTTCTTTAGCACATAAAATTGCGTGAGCTGTTCCTAATGCTTCGTTTTGGTAATAAATTTTTCCTTTAGAACCTAACTTTTCAGCGATAGCTAATAAATCTGCTTCTACAGCTTTACCAAAGCTTTCGTGAATAATAAAAGCAATTTCTTCTATTTCTTGATTGATAACGCTAGCAATATCTTCGACCAAACGATGTACGATTGGTTTACCTGCAATAGGAATTAATGGTTTTGGAACCGTTAATGTATGTGGTCTTAATCGGGAACCACGGCCCGCCATTGGTACAATTATTCTCATATTTATATTATTTAACGCCCGTACTACCAAATCCGCCTGCTCCGCGTTCTGTTTCAGAAAGCGCTTCGGCAACTTGCCATTCGGCACGTTCGTGTTTTGCAATTACAATTTGAGCGATGCGCTCACCATCTTCAATAACAAAATCTTCGTTAGAAAGATTAACTAATATTACCCCAACTTCGCCGCGGTAATCTGCATCAATTGTTCCGGGGCTATTTAAGCAGGTAATTCCTTTTTTAATTGCCAATCCGGAACGCGGACGTACTTGTGCCTCGTAACCTTTCGGAAGCTCAATAAAAAGGCCTGTTTTAACTAATGTACGTGCTAATGGAGCAAGCACAATAGGTTCGTCAATATTCGCACGGATATCCATTCCGGCAGAAAGTTCCGTTTCGTAACTTGGTAACGGATGTTTTGATTTATTTATAACTTTAATTTTCATAAGTAATTATATGCGATTCAAGATTATATTATCCTTTTTTTAAAGATAGTAATTGTTTTAGTAAAGGCCGTTCGTTCCAACCAATAATTGCAACTAATATGACCACAAAAATAAAGCCAATTATATAATTTTCTCTAAATTGATAGAAATAAACGAAAGATAATAGAGTAGAAGAGCCTAAATATAAACTTATCGCTTTTTTATCGTACGGAATTGGGTAATTTTTTTGCCCTAGTAGGTAAGAAGTATACATCATAAACGCATAAACCAATAATGTTGCCATGGCACAACCTAAAATTCCGAAATGCGGAATAAGCAAGAAGTTAAAAGCAAACGTACCAATAGCGCCCAAAATAGAAATGTACATACCAACTTTGGTTTTGTCTTGAATTTTGTACCAAACCGATAAATTGGTATAAATGCCCAACATTAAATTGGCAAGAATTATGTACGGAACAATTTCCATTGCAGACCAATATGCCTGTTTAGGAATCATGATGATTTTTAAAATATCTGCACAAACAACAATAACTAACATAACTAAAGACCCGAATAACACAAAATATTTAGTTACGGTTGCATATTTAATTGGTGCATCTTCGTTTTTAGCATAATTAAAGAAAAAAGGTTCTATACCAAGCGTATATGCCATGCGAAACAAAACCATAAACAACCCAAGCTTATATATGGCTGCGTAACGAGCAACCTCGATAATGCCGACATCTTTAGGTAACATCCAATCTAAAATAATTTTATCAAAGCTTTCATTAATAGCAAAAGCCAAACCACCAATCATAACGGGATACGCATAAATAAGCATTTCTTTTGCCAAATGCCAATTAAAGGCAACACGTAAATAACGATACGTTTTAGCAACTAACAACAAACAAACTAAGCTGGCAATTAAATTGGCTAGATAGGCATATCCGACCTCGAAGTTTTGAATAAACAAACGCGATTTTGGAAAAAATTGCGGTAAAACATATAAAAAAACAATCGTAAAGCCCGAGTAAAGTAAAACGTTTGTAATTTTAATACCGGTATAAACTCCAGATTTTTGTTTGGCACGTAATAAAGCAAAAGGCACAACTGCCAATGCATCTAAAACTAAAATGGCAATAATAAATGCTGTAACTACCGGATCGGTAATGAAATAATTAGAAATGGGTTTTATAAACACAAAAGCTGGAATACAAAATACCAAACAAATTCCAAGAATAATATACAGAGCATTACTAATTACTTGTTTTTTATCCTCGTACTTATTATAAAACCTAAAAAAGGCAGTTTCCATACCAAAAGAAAGGACCACGTTTAAAAACATGAGCCAAGAAAAGATTAAGCTGTAGCTTCCATAGGCATTTTCTGGCATCCAGTTAATGTAATAACGGACCATAATAAAGCCAATAATTTTAGGAAAAACTGCAGCTAAACCGTAAACTAAGGTTTGCTTAAAAAGCTTGGTATATAAACTCACAAATATTTTTTTATGTAAATGTAAACAAGGTAGTGAAATAAAAAAAGAGCTAACACAAGTTAGCTCTTTTAAAATATATCTTAAAATTAAATTAGTTATTTAAAGCTTCTGCTCCACCAACAATTTCTAAAATTTCATTAGTAATTGCAGCTTGACGTGCTTTATTATAAGTTAATTTTAATTGATCTCTTAAATCTTTAGCGTTATCCGTTGCTTTATGCATTGCTGTCATACGTGCACCGTGCTCCGAAGCATAAGAATCTCTAATCGCTTTATACAATTGTGTTTTTAATGACTTAGGTATTAAAGTTGTCACAATTTCTTCTTTAGAAGGCTCATAAATATAATCTAATTCAGTTGCAACAACATCAGCAGATTCGATAGGAGCTAAAGGTAAAAATTGTTCTTCAACCACAACTTGCGTAGCTGCATTAACAAACTGGTTGTAAACAATAACAATTTTATCGTAAGCACCAGTAAGGAACATATTTGTTAAAGATTCAGCAATTTCAGCAACATTATCAAACGTTAAGTTGTCATAAATATCGCTGCGATTTGCAATAACATGTTCTGTTTTAGATAACGATTCGTAAGCTTTTTTACCAATAGCAAAAACAGCAACATTATCAGATTTATATTGAGCCGCAATCGTTTTAACTTGTTTTAAAACGTTTGAGTTAAAAGCTCCACATAAACCTCTGTTAGAAGCTAATGCTACAATTAATACTTTATTTACTTCGCGCTGCTCTGAATATTTACCAGCTGCATCACCAGTAAGAGAACCGCTTAAGTTTTGTATTAATTCAGTAAGTTTTTCGGCATAAGGGCGCATGGCAGTAATAGCATCTTGAGCGCGTTTTAATTTAGCAGCAGAAACCATTTTCATCGCAGATGTAATTTGCATCGTAGATGAAACTGAACTAATTCTATTACGTATTTCCTTTAAGTTTGCCATTTTATAACTTGTAATTTAGGAGTAGGAGTTAGGAGTTATTGCTAACTCCTATCCTAGATTAATTAATATTTTGATGCAATTTCTTTAGCAGCTTGGTCTAAAACAGAAGTTAACTCGTCTGTATATTTACCAGCTTTTAAAGCGTTTAATGTATCTTTATGTTTTGCGTTTAAGTACTCGATATAATCGTTTTCGAATTCTTTAACTTTATCTACCGGTACATTTCTTAATAAGTTTTTAGTACCTGCATAAATAATTGCAATTTGATTTTCAACAGCATACGGATCATTTACTTTTTGTTTCAAAATTTCAACGTTACGTTTACCTTTTTCAATTACGTTTAAAGTTGCAGCATCTAAGTCAGAACCAAATTTAGCGAAAGCTTCAAGCTCACGGTATTGTGCTTGGTCTAATTTTAAAGTACCAGAAACTTTTTTCATTGATTTAATTTGTGCGTTACCACCAACACGAGATACAGAAATACCTACGTTAATTGCAGGACGAACACCCGAGTTAAATAAATCTGACTCTAAGAAAATTTGTCCGTCTGTAATTGAAATTACGTTTGTTGGGATATATGCAGAAACGTCACCAGCTTGAGTTTCGATAATTGGTAAAGCAGTTAAAGAACCTCCACCTTTTACGATACCTTTAATTGAATCTGGTAAATCGTTCATGTTTTGTGCGATTGAATCGTCAGCGATAATTTTAGCCGCACGCTCTAATAAACGAGAGTGAAGGTAGAAAACGTCACCTGGGTAAGCTTCACGTCCTGGTGGTCTTCTTAAAATTAATGACATTTCACGGTAAGCTACTGCTTGTTTAGATAAATCATCATAAACAATTAATGCAGGACGACCTGTGTCACGGAAATATTCACCAATTGCAGCACCTGCCATTGGAGCGTAAACTTGCATTGGAGCAGGATCAGAAGCATTAGCAGCAACAATAATTGTATACGCCATAGCACCTTTTTCTTCTAAAGTTTTAGCAATATTTGCAACTGTAGAAGCTTTTTGACCTACTGCAACATAAATACAGAATACTGGTTTACCAGCATCGTAAAATTCTTTTTGATTTAAAATGGTATCAATACAAACAGTTGTTTTACCAGTTTGACGGTCACCAATAACCAACTCACGCTGTCCGCGACCAACTGGAATCATAGCGTCAATAGCTTTAATACCTGTTTGCATTGGCTCAGTAACAGGTTGACGGAAAATAACACCAGGAGCTTTACGCTCTAATGGCATTTCGTATAAATCTCCACCAATAGGACCTTTACCATCAATTGGTTGACCTAGTGTATTTACTACACGCCCTACCATTTGTTCCCCTACTTTTAAAGAGGCAATTTTATTTAATCTTTTAACTGTAGAACCTTCTTTAACACCTGCAGACGGACCTAATAATACCACACCTACATTATCTTCTTCAAGGTTTAATACAATAGCTTCAAGCCCGTTATCGAACTGAACTAACTCACCATATTGTGCGTTTGATAATCCGTATACGCGAGCGATACCGTCTCCTACTTGAAGAACTGTTCCCACTTCTTCTAAAGTAGCACCTGATTCAAAACCAGATAATTGTTTCTTTAATATTGCTGAAATTTCAGCTGGTTTAATTTCGGCCATTTTTTAATATATAATTTAAACACTTTGCAGTGTGGTAAATATTAATTGCTAAATTCTCTTTTTAAACGTTGTATTTTATTTTCGATTGATGCATTGTATTGCGTATCACCGATTCGTAAAATAAATCCACCAATAATAGAAGGATCAACAACATTTTGGATTGTAATTTTTTTAGAAGATATTTCTTTAATCTTCTCTAAAACTTTTGCCTCTAATTCAGTTGACATTGGTACAGCAGTTGTTACAATTGCATTTTGTACCCCACGAGATTCATCGTACAACGCTGTATATTTTTCAGCAATAGCTGGTAAAATTTCGAAACGTTGGTTTGATGTTAATAATTGGAATAAACGCTTAGTTCCTGTAGTTGCAGAAGCGAAAATTTCGTTTAACGCATTTTCTTTAACTTGTGCAGAAATTACAGGATTAAGTAAAAATGTAGCTAATTCAGTATTGTTTTTTACTGTACTTGCAATCAATTCCATATCTCCATTTACGTCAGAGGCATTATTGTTTGCTAAAGCAATATCTAAAACTGCTTGTGCATATCTAATTGCTGCTCTTGCCATAAATAATTAGTTTGCTTTTATATCTGCTAACATGTTCTCAACTAATTTTTCTTGAGATGCTTTGTTAGATAATTCTTCTCTTAAAACTTTTTCAGCAATTTCTAAAGAAAGTGTTGAAACGTGTGTTTTAATTTCTGCCATAGCAGCATTTTTCTCTGCTTCAATAACCGATTTTGCTTGAGCAATTAAAGCTTCACCTTGTGATTGCGCTTCAGTTTTAGCTTCAGCAATCATTTGTTCTTTAATGTCACGAGCTTCTTTTAACATCGCGTCACGTTCAGCACGAGCTTCGTTTAACAAACGTTCGTTATCAACTTTTAAGTTAAGCATGTCTTTGCGTGCTTTTTCCGCAGAATCTAAAGCATCTTGAATACCTTTTTCTCTGTCTTCTAAAGCTGCAACGATTGGTTTCCATGCAAATTTACCTAAAACGATAACAACAACTAGTAAAATAATAGCTTGCCAGAAAAACAAACCGTATGAAAAATCGTTGATTAACTTTTCCATTTATATCAGATTTTATACTTAGTAACTTATTAATATTTTGTTTAATCAAAAGCATCTATAGCCAACCGCTACAGATGCTATTGTTTTTCTGCAGAGCTTATTTTCCTAAGATTAAAGCACCGAATGCTAAACCTTCTAATAACGCTCCAATAATGATCATTGCAGTTTGGATTTTTCCTGCTGCTTCTGGTTGACGAGCAATAGCATCCATTGCTGATGAACCAATTTTACCTAAACCGTAACCTGCACCAACAACGATTACACCTGCACCAACTAATACTGGAATTTCCATGATAATTGAATTATATATAATTAAACAAAATTTATTTAAAACTTATTAATGCTCTTCGTGTTCTTGAACTGCTTGTCCAATAAACAATGAAGATAACATAGTAAAAATGAAAGCTTGTAAGAAAGCGATTAACAATTCTAAAAACGTTAAAAACGTTGTTAATAAAAATGTTACTGCTGTACCACCAATTACACCTAAAGTTGCTTTCATGATAAACACCACAGAAATTAATCCCATAACTACAGAGTGTCCTGCGGTAATATTCGCGAATAAACGAATCATTAATGAGAAAGGCTTAGTTAACATACCTAAAACCTCGATCGGTGCTAAAACAAATTTCATAGGCACAGGTACACCTGGCATCCAAAAAATATGTTTCCAATAATCTTTATTTCCGCTAAAACTTGTTACAAAGAAAGTAAATAATGCCAAACATAAAGTAACAGAAATATTACCTGTAACGTTTAATCCTAATGGTGTTAAACCTAATAAGTTTAATAAAAAGATTAAAAAGAAAACTGATAATAAGAAAGGCATAAACTTTTTGTATTGTTTTTGCCCAATGTTTGGGATAGCCATTTCGTCGCGTACATATAAAACTAACGGCTCTAAAACTCTTGCAAATCCTTTTGGCAAATTATTAGGCGATGTTTTGTATGTTTTTGCTAAAGCAGTAAATCCTAAAAAGATTAAGACTGACGCTAATAACAAACCTGCTACGTTTTTAGTAATGGAGAAATCTAATGGCTTTGCATTGGTAGGATTACCGTTTTCATCATACGTAATCGTTCCTTCTGCATCTGTTTTGTATATTTTAGAATGGTAGTATTTGTAATACTGACCGTCTTTTTCTACTACTGCATTTCCGTGATCAAACTCACTAGAAAGAAAAACTTTTAACCCATTATCAATCAAGATAACTGGAAGAGGGAAACCAAAATGTTGGTGTGTGTCACTGTCGTGAAAAAATGTATAATAATGATCATCCTTTAAGTGATGTACAATGGCTTCATTAACATCTTCAGGTTTTTGATCGTTATGTTCTGAAACACGCTGTGTCATTTCATGCTCAACAGCATGTTCTTGCGTCGCATTTATAGCTTCTGGTGTTGTGTTAGCCATCATTACCGACGACATTAACCCAACAAGCGCAAAAAGTATAAATTTTACCGGTTTACTTGTGATTACCATACCTTATTAATTACCTTAACTTTTACGGTCGTTTAAAAATTTGTGCAAAGCTACGTTTTTTATTCTAATTAAGATACCTATTGCACTATTTTTTTATTTATTTAATTAACTTTTGTTTTGTACGATACGCTATTTAATATTTTAGCAGTTTGATTCAATTCTAAAATCATAAAAAAGAAAAAAAGTAATAAAATACTGTATTTTTCATATTTATGATGCTCGTGTGTTGAACCCAATACATCATTAAAAACCCAAAAACATACTATTGTTTTTAATGTGAAAAATAGCAAATAAACAAAACCGATATATTGATTTTGTTTTTTAGACAACAAATATAATACTGTTATTGTTAAAAATGAAAAAAACACAAACAATAAATTTACAGCATGTAAATTATATACAAATTGCGGGATGCTTTTACTGAAAGGAAGAAAATTAAAAATAAAAAAATGGAATCCAAGAAACAAAGTAGACCATTTAAAAAAGTTTAAAATCATGGCAAGAACGTTATAGAATTGTCTGTTTTAAATAAAAATGAATTTTTTTGCAAAATTACGCTTTATTATTCAGAATCAATTACTTTAACATTCTTATTGCATTGTTTTAGTCATTTTTATTAGAAACTTCCTGAACTTGCTTAATTACTACATATATCGCTAAAAAAACACCCAATAAGGTTAAAGCTTTCTCGTAATTTATCGTATTACTTGCGTAGTTAGCATCTAACCAAACTCCAAATTGGTAAAAAAGATAAATGGTTAGTCCCATTTGAGCAGGAATCCCCACAAAGACTAACCATTTTGTATTGTTATTTTTTTTCACCTTTTTCAGCTGTTTTGGTGTTTTGGGCCTCAGCATGCATTTCGCAAGTAGAATTTACTTTTGCACCTTGCTCTACCACCAAATTTTTCATTTTTAAATGTCCGGTTACCACAGCGCTTGTTCGTAAAGTAATTAACGCATCAACAATTGCAGTTCCTTCAAAAACACCTTCAATATCTAGGTTAGCACATTTAATATCGCCTACTAATTTACCTTGGGCACCAATTACCAGCCTACCTTTACAAGTAAAATTACCGTGTAATAAACCATCTAATCTAAAATCGGCTTCAGAGGTAATATCGCCTTTTATTTCGGTTGCATAAACAATTCTATTGGTTTTGCCTAGATTTTCTGTTGCGTTGGGTTCTCCTTTTTTAAACATAGCTATCTATTTTATTTTGTATGAATCTAAATTTTTATGGGTTTGAATTACAATGTAGTTATGCAACGACATTGGTAAACCGTTTAGCTTAACCTTATATTCTTTTTCGTGAAGCAGCATATCCATTTGTCTGGCTCTTGCATCCGAATAAAAACCGTGCACCACAACTAATGTTATTTCTGGGTTATAATAATCAACCGTAACTTTTAATGATGCATTATGCGTTTGGGTTATATATTTTTGAATGGTTTGCACCAAACCTTCAATTTGTTTGGTATCGTTTTTCGGTAACTGATAAACCAACAGCCATTTGTTTAGATCTTTATCTGAAAACTCATAAGCTTCTAAACTCGGAATTTCAGTTTCTAAAATACGTTTGGCCTCTTTTCCTTCTTCCGTTAATGGATATAAATCTTCTATTTCGGTCAAAGCTTGTTTATAAGCAGTAACTCCGTAAATTTTAGCTAAAAGGCGTGCTTTTAACAATTCAAATTTAGAAATAATTGGCGTACCGGTATAAAAATCAATTTTTTCTTTAACTTGTTCTAAAGCCAATTCCGGATCGTTTTTATCTAAATATTCTTTATAAACTACGGTATAAACAGCTTCCGGATCGTCTGTTTTTTCGGCAACCAAACCTTGCAAAACTTTAGCGTAATGCGTATCCGGATATTCTGTCATTATTTTATTTTGATAAACAAGTGCTTTAGGCGAATTTAATTTGGTGTAAATTTTATACAAATTATAATATGTTGGCAACAGCAAACCTTTTTCTGGGTTAGATGCCAACAAACTTTCTAATCGGTCTGCAGCCAATTGATATTCGCCAAACTTATCATCATAAATATAACCCAACTCGTAATAAGCAGCGTTTCTATTCTTTTCAAGCTCAGCAATTGCTTCAGGATCGGTAACTACTTTATCTAAATACGTTTGTAAATCGTATTTAGGCAAACTTAAATCTAACAAAGGTTTTTCGCCTTTTTCTGTTAAAGTGCTATCCACGCTAATGGTAATATTTTCATTCGCAGCAATTGCTCCGGTGTTAGAAACATTAGCCAACCAACGCCAATTATCCTTTAACGGTCGTTTACCCCAACGGCGTTCAAAATTTAATTTTCCTTGCTGAACCGATTGCGGAATATAATAGTAAAATGTATTTTGATCGGCATCAAAACCTGGCGGAGGCATCATTTCTGCTCCCGGTGGTTGAAAGTTATTAGTTGATTGAGAAGCTAAGTTATTAATAGCTTGTTGCTGTTGTTGGGCAGCTGCAATATTATTTTGTTTTTTAGCTTGTTCTATAGCTTTTAGCGCTGCCTCGGTATCTTTTTCTTTAAGTTCTTCTATATAACCCGAAAAATAAGCAACGCGCTCGGGCTCGGTCATGTTATAAATACGAATGGTGCTATCTGCAACCGTTATCATGTCTTCGTATTTAATAACTTCTCCAATGTTTTTTAACTTGCGTTGAATGGTAAGATATTCTTTTGATGGATTAGGTAAATTTACTAACGAAGAATCGTAATATTTAGCCGAAGTTTTAAAATCACGTTCTTCAAAATTTATCTGTCCTAATTCTCGGTAATTTGATGCTTGTAAATAGCGATCTTTACCGTTATTTTGTTTTATAGATGCGTTGTAATACGCAATGGCTTTTTTATAATCGTGGTAATGATTGTAAAAGTTACCTAATTGATGATTTAAAATATACAAATACGGACGATTTTCACGATCGGCTAACAATGCATTAAATTTTTTCAGAAAGGCAATCGTATCTCCTTTTTCGTAATCAAACAAATTAGCTTGTTGTGCGTAAGCTTGCATGGTATACATGCGTTTGGCTTTACGCTTCATGTTAATTACTTCCTGAAAATAATAATTTGCGCTATCTGGCTGATTGAATTTATTATGCAGCTGCCCTAAAATGAACGAAAAACGAGCTTTTTTCTCATTATCTCTTGTCAAGTTACGAGCCACGGTAAGTTTGGTAATTGCCGTATCAATAACTTGGGTGTTGTAATAAGCTTGTGCTAAAACAGCATTGGCATCAACAAAAACTTCTTTTTTAAAATCTTTCTGATCCGTAGTTTCAAGCAATTCTTTCAAGTTAGCAATTGCTTGTTCGTTATTATCTAATTGAATATGTGCACGCTCACGCCAAACAACAATTTCGTTTAACGTATTGGCTTCTGGCGATTTATAAATAACATAATTAAAAGCTTCAATAGCAGGTAAAAATCGGTTGTCGTAATAACGGGTTTTGCCTAAAAGCAAATAGGCTTCATCTGCCTGCGGATTTCGTTCTTGCCCATTAATGTACATGGAATGTTTTTGGATGGCTTTGGTTGCTTTATCTTCAGGAACCGAAAGATTTTGCCCTGTTTGCTCACCAGAAGGCGCCTCAAATTCATCTTTTGCTACAAAAGGTTCAATAGGTAAAACTTCCCAATAATTATCAACAAAACTATTGATTAATTCTTCGTGGTATTTATTAAACGCTTCTTGCCCATTAAACAACACATTGTACTCGGTAGTTAAAGCCTGAAACTTACGGTTAAGCAGCGTATCACGCTTGGTAGAGCATGCAATTACCACCCATGCCAAAGCAATGGGAATTAGTATTTTTAAAGAGAATTGTTTCACGTACTAAGCTATATGTTTTTAAAAACTTAATTATAAGGCAGTTATTGTATAACGGTTTAAAATCTTGTTTTAAAACCCAACCAAGTTCAAATATAAATAAAAAATCCCTCGGTCGAGGGATTTATATTATACAGCAAAAAAGCTTTCGAGCTCTTGCAACGAATTTTCTGTTTTTTCGGTATCTTTTAACAACCTTCCTTTTTCTAATATTAAAATGCGAGAAACAACCTCAACGGTTAAACTTAAATCGTGAGAAGAAATTAAAATGGTTGTTTTATTATTTTGGCTAAAATCTGTAATTACACGCTTTAAACGGATTTGCGTGGTTGGATCTAAATTTGCAAACGGCTCGTCTAAAATAACAACTTCAGGATTACCCATAAAAGCAGCAATAATGCCAACTTTTTTTTGGTTTCCTTTAGAAAGATCACGAATGTATTTTTTCTTGTTTAAAATTTCGTCGTTAAAAAAATCACGAAACGTTTCTATAAACGCGTCAACATCGGCTTTATTCATATTATGCAAGCTGCCAATAAAATAAAAATATTCTTCGGGGGTTAAATAACCTATTAAAAAAGATTCATCTAAAAAAGCAGCCGTATGTTTTTTCCAGCTATCAGATTGGCTCACTACAATGCCCTTGTTACTTACAAAACCTTTGCTTGGCTCAATTAAATCTAATATTAACGAAAACAAAGTTGTTTTACCTGCGCCGTTATTACCAATTAAACCAACAACTTCTGATCGCTGAATTTCAAGCGCATCAATAGCTAAAACGGTTTCTTTACCATATGTTTTTTGTAAATTTTCTATTCGAATCATCGTGTTGAATTTAATTTTTAAAATCTATTAAAGCTCGGTATTTATTTTTATTGTAATTGTTTACTAAACGATTAATAACTTTTTCGCGCAATAAAAAACCAACTAGCCCAGCAACAGCAACGGCTAACAATCCTACATAAACATTAAATAAAAGTTGAAAAAAGATTTGAATTAGTATTGGCGTAACCAAAATAACCAATGATAGAACTAACGTATTAACATTAAAAGATTTGGTATTACCAAAAGCACCTACATTGCTTGTTAAATCTATTCCTTGTCGCATAAAAGCACCTGTAAGCAAAGTTATGTAAGCATTAAACCCAATATTAAATATGGTGGCTGCTACAAGGGCTAAAAAAAACACGGGAGAAAAAAACAAATAAAAACTACACAAAACCAACGTTATTAGGCAAGCAATTGCCATAATGCACCATTTTGAAATTAAATAATCGCGGTACGAAATGTTTTGCGTCATTAATAACGGATAATATGCCGAATCCCAAGATGGAACAAATTGACCAAACGAAATCATAAATCCGCCAGTTGCAAAAATGGCAAAGAAAATCATGGCTGGGCTTAATTCTTTATCAAAATCTAGAAACAAAAAAGGATAAAAAATAAAAATCAACGAAAACAATAGCGTTGTACGGGGGCGTTTGTTGCGGAAAATTAAGTACAAATCGTTTTTAATAAAAGCACCAACAACACCCATATTGGTTAAATATTTAAAATCTAAACTTTTAATTTCTGCTTCGTTTTTACTCAGTCCTTTATCTAAATACAATTGGGTATTATAATAGCTGTAGGTTAGCAAAGCAAAAAGCAAAACAAATGCTACGGCTAAAACAACAGCAAATTTATACTGATAAAAAAATGCAGATAAGGGCGAAGTAAAAGGTAAAATATCAATCCAACCGTAAATATGTGCAAAACCTAAAAACGTTAGTAAGCCAACAAAAAGGTAAAAAAACAAATTAATCTTTTCTAAAAAGATGCTTATAAAACTATTACAACTTAAAAGCAATAACATGCTTAACGTCCAACCTAAAACTGAAACAGCATCGTAACCCGAACGAATTAAAATAAAAGCTAAAGGAATAAAGAAAAATAAATGAATAACATTAAAAAGCTTAAAGTAAGCTTTGCACACCGTGTACTGAACAATGATTTTATGTTTGATATTAATAAGTAACAACGGCTTAATATCTACAATTGGAGAGCCGCTAATTATATAACGCAAAAAAAGATCGTACAACCAGTAAAAAACAAAAAAACCGGTTATTATATAAAATAAATCTTGATTGGGATAAAGTTTAGCTACATATTCTGGAGTTAAAACAGCTAAACCTAATAAAACAAGGGCTAGATAAACCAGAAAAAAAGCTTTAAAAAGAAAAGTAAAAACTTCTGTTTTAAGCTGCTTAGAACGCAACAAAGCTTTTATTTCTAATCGAAATAAATTAAAAAACATATAAATAGTAATTGGTTGTACTCAATTAGTAGCCTCCAGAACTATTTTGTTACATTATGTATTTGTATTCAGGATAAATAGTTTGTAAATAACTTTGTGCTTTTTGTGGAATGACATGAATCATAATGTAAGAATACAACATCCAACTAACCAAAAAAGCCGCAATTAAAAGGTTTACCCAAAACTGATTCAGATTCAGAAACATAGAAGTACTAAAAAACACTTGAATTGGAATGTAAAATAATGCTGCAGAACCACCCATGTTGGCAATCACATCTTCCATCATCCATCGCTTCTCATTTTTAGTTTTTTTAAGTTGGTATTTGTTTTTAATAGTAAGAAAAAGCACCAAAAATAAAAGTAAAATAGAAATACCCAAAACACTTTCTACATAATAAGCCGAAAACAATGGCAAAACAGCAGCTACAATAGCTAGTAAACTGATCGTAAATAAAACTTTAGGCAGTGTAAAGAAGTCTTTAAAATGTTGCCAAACAAAAGCGTGATAACGCTTCTGTAAAGCTGCTTGTCGTTGAGCTACAATATCAGAAAAACCAAAAACACCAAACTTTTTAAATTCGGCTTGCAGTGCTTCTTCAAAAGTTAACGCACTATTTTGTTCCCACTGGCATTCTATACCACGGGCTAAATGGTCAACTAATTCGGTTTGTAAATCGTAATGTTCTACAAAGTGCTTACGAGTAAAACAATATAATCTATCAATCTGATCACTTGTGACACAAGGAATTGTACTAATGTTATCATGATTTGTCATCGCTAATATTTATTAAAATTACTTTAATAATTGATTACACCAATTTTTTTGAGGTTAAAAGTTGCATATTTTCGACAAACTGTAAAAGTGCTTCAAGTTTTGAAGCACTTTCTTCTACACCAGCAGGGGTTAGTTTGTAATACTTTCGCAATCGATTCGCAACTTCTAAAACCTCAACCTCTAAAAAACCCTGAGCTTCTAGCTTATGTAAAGCCGGATACAAAGCACCTTCGGTTAAAACCAACTCATCTTGAGTTAGTTCTTTTACTTTCTGCGTTATTTCGTACCCGTACATTTTTCCATTAGCTTGTAAAAGTTGCAGAATAATGGTTTGCAAACTGCCTTTGTACAAAGATGCTTTTGACATAGAATCTATTTTTATATAAATATACATAAATTACTTATGTATTATATTGAGAGAAAAAACTTTTAACATGCATTTAGGAATAAAAAACTTTAAAGCAAATAATTAAGTTAGTATTTGTAAATTTGCGTTTTAAAAAATTTTTGTAAAATGTCAAGATTTAACAAACTAACTGTAAAGAATATTACTAGAGAAACACCAAATGCTATTGTAATAACATTTGATGTTCCTGAAAGTTTAGCTACAACCTATCAGTTTTTAGCTGGTCAGTATCTTAACATAAAACATGTTATAGATAATAAAGAAGTAAAAAGAGCGTATTCTATTTCGGCTTCGCCAAATGAAAAAACGTTAGCTGTAACGGTTAAAGAAGTTGCTGGTGGTTTATTTTCTACCTATGCAAACCAACATTTAACGGTGGGTACAAACATGGAAGTTGGTGTTCCTGAAGGGCGTTTTACAATAGAAACTGATGCAAACAACAACCATTTATACGGAGCAATTGCAGCAGGTTCAGGAATTACACCAATAATTTCTATTATTAAAACCGTTTTAGAAAATGAACCAAACAGCCAATTTGTACTTTTATACGGAAACAAATCGGTGCAAGAAACCATTTTTTACAACGAAATTGCTCGCCTTTTAAATACTTATAAAGAACGCTTTTCTGTACAATATATATTCAGTCAAGAAGTTAGCGAAGGTTCATTAAACGGACGCATTGTTCGCGAAACAATTCAAAACACATTTACAGCTAACCAATCGGGCAACTACGCTAAATTTTTTATTTGCGGACCAGAAGAACTGGTTTATAACAGCACATCAGCTTTAAAAGAAAGCGGCGTAACCGAAGATAAAATTAAGTTTGAATTATTTAACAGCTCAGAAAAAGGCAGCTACGTACCGGTATCGTCAGACAACACAACCATTACGGTTTTATTAGATGATGAAGAAGTGGTTTTTGAAATGTCTCGTAAAGATTCAATCATAAAAGCTTTAAACGATAAAGGTTTAGATGCACCTCAATCTTGTTTAGGCGGAGTTTGTTCAAGTTGTATTTGTAAAATCACAAAAGGAGAAGCTGTTTTAGCTAAAAACTCGGTTTTAACCGATCAAGAAATAGCGGCAGGATTTACGTTAGCTTGTCAAGCTTACCCAACAACAAGCGAAATTGCAATTGATTTTGACAACGTATAACATAAAAAAAGGTTACCTTATTCAGGTAACCTTTTTTCGCTTTTCTAATTAACTACAAAAATAAAAGCTAAAAAAATGATTTTTTATGAAAAGTGAATAACTTAATTATTCATTTCAAAAATACAAAAATTGAATAATGCGATAGCATTTTATCTACAAGCAGTAGTAATAATCGATAAAATGATTATTTAAGCTGTCGAGCTTATTCCATCAATTTGTTTACCACATCGGCAACTAAAATAGTTTCCATTACTTTTTCGTAACCAGGTACAATTTTGTTTCCGTAAACCGAAGTAGGCAATAAAGGATATTGTTTTAAATCGGGCACTAAAGCGTCTGACAACTTCTGATTAAAAGGCAAAAAGCCCGCAAACGGATGTGTTGCACCCCATAAGGTAACTACACGTACGCCCAACAACGCAGCAATGTGCGCATTGCCCGAATCCATAGATAACATGACATCAAGATTAGAAATTACATCCATCTCTTCATCTAACGTTAATTTACCAGCTAATACAACAACGTTTTCGTAATCTTTTTTAAGATCGTTTAAAACAGCTATTTCTTTAGCACCACCACCAAACAGAAAAACTTTATTTTCGGCTTTAGCTAACGCATCAATAACTTGTTGCATCAAATACTGTGGATAAACTTTGGTTTGATATTGTGCAAAAGGTGCAATACCAATCCAGCGTTGGGTTTTGTTTCCTGCAATAGCAAGTGCTTTATCTGTTAAAACAGCTTTTGTTGCAAAAACCGGATGGGTTAAATCTAAAGGATAGCCTAATTGCGCAAAAGTTTCGGCATGGCGCTGAAACATAGATTTAACAGGCTCAATATTTTTAGGAGCTAATTTGGTTAGTTCTTTTTTATCGGCACGGCCTTTATCTGTTGCAGCAACTTTATAGCCAAAAAGCTTATAAAAACTACGAACAACTTGGGCACGTAAAACGTTATGCAAATCGGCAACCTCGGTAATTCCTAAAGCTTTGGTATCTAAAAATAACTGATACAAACCTTTTAAACCTTTATGACGGCCATTAACATCAACCGGAAAAAAATCTAAGTTTTGAATATCTCTAAAAAAGGGTTTAAAAAATGGGCGAGAAGCCACGGTAATTTTTACCTCAGGATATTGCAAAGAAAAAGCTTTCAGCACCGGAACCGTCATTGCGACATCGCCCATTGCAGAAAGCCTCATAACTAAAATATGTTTTGGTTTAGACATTGTCTAAAAAAAATTATTTTTTGTTTTGGTATAATACCGGATTTAAATCGTCATCGTTGTACATTTTCATTTGTTTGTACACCTTCATGTATTTATCTCCGTTTTCAATATCTTTTAATAAATCGTTAATAGATACAAACATGTCTTTTTGTTGTTCTAATAAAACGTTTAATTTTTCTTGACATTTTGCACGATGCTCGTCCGATGCGTTTTCGCGAGTTGCTTCTTCACGCATGTGATAAATTTTTAATGCTAAAATTGATAAACGATCTATAGCCCAAGCCGGAGATTCGGTATTAATTTTTGCATCTGCTTTTACCACAACATCTTTATATTTTTGTAAAAAATAGCTATCAATATATTCTACCATATCGGTACGAACTTGGTTTGATGCATCAATTTTACGTTTTAAAGTTAAGGCAGCAACAGGATCGATTTGAGGATCACGAATAATATCTTCATAATGCCATTGTACGGTATCAACCCAGTTTTTAGCATACAACAAATATTCAATTGTTCCTTTTTCGTACGGATTATTGATTGGTTGATTTACATCGTCAAACTTGTGGTAATCCGCAATACTTTGTTCGAAAATTGGAAAAGCAAATTCTGCAAACATCTTTATATTTTTTTTATTACTAAACAAAGATAGTTTTTTTACCTTTATGGTACTAAAAAAAAGTTACATGAACATTCATTATATATCCGAGCAAAACAGCATTTTAAACCATTTTTTAGCCCAATTACGTGATGTGAATGTGCAAAAAGATTCGATGCGTTTTAGAAAAAACGTAGAACGAATTGGCGAAATAATGGCTTACGAGCTTAGCAAAACCTTACCTTACAAAAATGTTGAAGTACAAACACCGCTAGGAATTAAAAAAACAACAGTGATTGAAGATAATGTTGTGTTATGTTCTATTTTACGTGCTGGTTTGGCCTTACATACAGGTTTTATGAACTTTTTTGATGATGCAGAAAACGGATTTGTTTCGGCTTCTAGAATACATGATGCTGCTGGAGTTTCTGAAATTAAGGTTGAATATCAGGCAGCGCCATCGTTCAACAACAAACATTTGTTACTATTAGACCCAATGTTGGCTACCGGACATTCGTTAGTTGCTGTTTTTAATAAACTTTTAGATCAGGAAACCCCAAAAGAAATTCATATTTGCGTTGTTATTGCGGCGCCAGAAGGCGTTGCTTATTTGCAACAAAACTTACCCGATTACTGCCATTTATGGATTGCAACCTTAGATGATGGCCTAAATACAAACAATTACATTTTACCAGGATTAGGAGATGCAGGCGATTTAGCTTACGGAGAAAAAAAATAAAAAAGAGCGTTTAAAACGCTCTTTTTTTATAGTTGTAAAAAGTAAAAAATTAAAATACATACGGTTATACCACCCAAAAAGGATTCTTTTATCCAAGCTTTTTCAATTTTCTCAATCATATTACTTCCCATAATCGCTAAAGGAAAAAAGGAAAAAGATGCTACTGCCAAGTTTGGCGTTGGCATGCAAATAAAAATAATAAAAGATATTATTAAAATTAAATACAAAATATGATATACTGCGGTGCGGTTTACCGATCTAGATCCGCTTGTAACAAACGAGGAGAACAAAAACAAAATGATAATTAAGGCATAAAAACACAAAACGAAAAATGTAACGGATTGATTAGCTAAGGCATGTAAGTTAAAAGAAAACGAAACAGATTCTATTAAACTAAAAATATAGCCCGTATTAAAAATCATTTCAAAAAATATAGCAATGGATCCTACAATAAATAAAGCAATAAAAGGAATAAGCCAGTTTTTAAAATCAAACGAAGTTTGAAACATAATAACAAAAAATACCAGTAACAAAAACAAAGCGCTCCAAACGTAAAACAAACTGGCAATTAAAATTAATACGCAGCTATCAAAAAGTTTTTGTTTGATGCTGAGTTTAGATCGCAAAGCAATTAATCGCCTAAAAGCTAAAACCAATAAAAACAGAGCACAAATAATATGCGGGCTATTAAAAATCTCAGGAAATAACAAGCAAAACAAAAACGAGAAGAAGGCACCAAACATGTTGTCTTTAACCAAATTATTACGGTTATAAATAAAATGCATTAAAAAAAGTGATGCGTTTAAAAGTAAAAACGATCCTGCTTTTTGTAAACCTGTAATAAAATTTAATGGCGTTGTTACAGCCAAACTTTGGTAAAGAGTAAAGAAAATCAATAAAAAAACAAATAAAATAATATAATTTATTGGTCTTGTTTTATTAAAAATGCTTGTTATCATATATATATTTCCTATTTTTGCGTTGTAAAGATAACACATGTGTAAATAACCGTTGCAAATATATTCGAATTGTTTGCAGCAAAAAACTTTAAAGTTATGACATCTTTTTTCAACGGTTTAGGTTGGTTTATTGGTGATTTTTTAATGACACCAATGAACGCCCTAGCAAAACTAGAATTGAGTAACTGGTGGTTAGCGAATTTCATTACTTGGATTTTCATAATCATTTTGTGTGCTGCTTTTGGCTACTGGATGAAACAGTTAGCTATTTTCCACGAAAGTGGAGCAGATGAGCAAGATACAACCGCTCACTCATTCTTAAAATAAGAAAAAGAAAAGCCTCAACTAAGTTGAGGCTTTTTTTATAAATCGAAACCAATATCTTTTCTGAAATACATGTTATCAAACTTAATTTTTTCGATAGCTTGGTATGATTTTTTAATGGCTTCGTTAAATGTTTCACCGTACGACGTTACAGCTAAAACACGACCGCCATTTGTTACAACTTCATTATTTTGTAACGCAGTACCTGCATGAAAAACAATAGAATCGGTAACATTTTCTAAACCGGTAATTACTTTTCCTTTTTCATAATCTTCTGGATATCCACCAGAAACAACCATAATTGTTGTTGCTGCACGCTCATCAATATCTAATTCAACCTGATTTAAAGTTTCTGAACCGATAGCTTTAAAAATTTGCACTAAATCAGATTTTAAGCGAGGCATAACAACTTCAGTTTCTGGATCGCCCATACGCACGTTGTATTCAATCACAAACGGATCGTCGCCCACTTTAATTAGTCCAATAAAAACAAATCCTTTGTAATCAATATTATCGTTTATAAAACCTTGAATGGTTGGTTTTACCACACGTTCTTCAACTTTTTGTAAAAATTCTGGCGTTGCAAAAGGAACTGGAGAAACTGCACCCATTCCGCCCGTATTTAAGCCCGTATCACCTTCGCCAATGCGTTTGTAATCTTTTGCAGTTGGTAAAATTTTATACGATTTACCATCGGTTAAAACAAAACACGAAAGTTCAATACCGTCTAAAAATTCTTCAATAACAACTTTAGATGATGCATCGCCAAATTTAGCATCAACCAGCATGTTGCGCAATTCTTGTTGCGCTTCGGCTAAATCGTTTAAAATTAAAACTCCTTTACCAGCAGCTAATCCATCAGCTTTTAAAACGTAAGGCGCTTTTAATGTGGTTAGAAATTCGCAACCTGCCTCAATCGTATCTTTTGTAAAAGCCTGATAACGTGCTGTAGGAATGTTGTTTTTTACTAAAAATTCTTTAGCAAATTCTTTACTTCCTTCTAATTGTGCGGCATATTTAGATGGTCCAATTACTGGAATATGTTTTAAATCGGCATCGTTTTTAAAAAAATCGTAAACCCCGTTTACCAACGGATCTTCGGGCCCAACAACAACCATGTTTATATCTAATGCTAAAACCTGTTGCTTAATTGCACTAAAATTGTTTGGATTTACGTTAAGGTTTGTAGCTATGGCTGCTGTACCAGCATTTCCTGGTGCTACGTAAAGTTTATTGCAATGTTCGCTTTGAAGCATTTTCCATGCTAAAGCATGTTCTCTACCTCCGGAACCTAAAAGTAATATGTTCATATGTTGTGTTGTTTTGAACAAAAATAATTCTTTTATATTGAATAATAAATTTTAATTTTAAGAACAATCTAAACCTACAAAATGAATCATAAATCCAAAACACGAATCTTTAAAGCTTTAAATATTTTACCTTCTTTTTTAGGTTATACTTTGTACCATTACTTGCAAAATATAAAATCTTCTAAAAATTTTAATTCAAAATTAAAAAGTAACATCAAAACTTACAATAAATTAGAAGAAGTATTAACACATTTAAATTTAAATTTAAACCAAAAAAAAATTATTGAAATTGGATCGGGATGGATTCCTGCAATGCCATATGAGTTTTTGTTTAAAGGAAACGCGAGCTTAGTTTATACATATGATTTAAATCATCATTATCAAAAAAGTAAAATTTTAAATTTTAACATACAGTATTTTACATCTGAAAGTTATAAAGACTTTTCTAGAACTAAATATGGAATTGACGATAGAATAATTTATATGCCTAAAAAAAAATGTAATTCATGAGAAATTACCAGAAGTTGATTATGTTTTTTCTAGATTTGTTTTAGAACATGTGACTCCAAATGATTTATTTAGTATGCACAAAAAATTTTTTTTAGAGCTAAAAAAACCCATCAGAATAATTCATTTTATTTCACCTAGCGATCATAGAGCGTTCTCAGACAACTCTTTGTCTTTACAAGATTTTTTACAATACAGCCAAGAAGAATGGGATAAAATCCAGACAAAATTTGACTATCACAATAGATTGAGATTACCAGAGTATTTAAATATTTTTCAAAAAACAGGTTTTGAAATAGAATATTTAGAGTTTGACAATCCCAAAAAGGACTCTTTCACATATGAAAAATTTAAAAAAATAAAGTTACACGATGATTATAAAGATATGTCTGAAGAAGATTTAACTGCGGGAAGTATTATCATAATTTTAAAGAAAAAGAATGAAACTATTTAATTTAACTCTGAAGCTTAATGGGTTTCCTGTTGATGAAACAAAAAAAGTTTATGACGAGATTTTGAAGGTTTCTGAATCAGATTATGCCGCATTTACAGAGAAGAGAAAAAAAGAAATTGTTGAGTTTCACTTAAAAAACAATGTTTTTTATAAAGATTTAGTTGGCAAAGATTCTTTTAAAAAATGGGAAGAATTGCCCGTACTTACCAAAAAAAATTTACAACAACCAATTGAAAATAGATTAAGCAAAGGTTATAATATTAAAAATGTTTTTGTCAATAAAACATCCGGCTCAAGTGGTGATCCGTTTGTTTTTGCTAAAGACAAAAGGGCACATGCAATTACTTGGAACAGTATTATTAATAAATTTGGCTGGTTTGATATAGATTTTAATACCGATAAACAAGCACGATTTTATGGAATTCCTTTAGATAAAAAAGGATATTACAAAGAGCGCATTAAAGATTTTTTTTCGAATCGATATCGCTTTCCTATTTTTAACTTAGATGATGCATTTTTGGCTAAAGTGCTAAAAAAGTTTGAATCCACTGCTTTTGATTATATCAATGGTTACACATCTTCTGTGGTTTTATTTGCTAAATACTTAAAAAGTCAAAATGTTGTTTTAAAAGATGTTTGTCCGAGTTTAAAAACTTGTTTTGTAACCTCTGAAATGCTTTTTGAAGATGATAAGCATTTAATGGAGCAGTATTTTGGCGTACAGGTAATTAACGAATACGGAGCATCAGAATTGGATTTAATTGCATTTGAAAATCCTGAAGGTAAATTTGCTTTAAACACGGAAACTTTATTTATAGAAATTTTAGACAGTAACAACAAACCTGTTGAAAATGGCAAAGAAGGTAAAATTGTTATTACCTCATTATACAACAAAGCACATCCATTTATACGTTATGAAATTGGTGATGTGGGTATAATAGATGAAACATCTAATGCAAAAACCAGCTATTTAAAAAAGTTAACAGGAAGAACCAGTGATATAGCTAAACTTCCTTCTGGTAAAATCGTTCCAGGTTTAACTTTTTATTACGTAACTAAAAGCGTAATAAAAGATGATGGAAATGTAAAAGAGTTTATTGTAAAACAAACAAAATTAGATACATTTGAAATTGAATACGTGGCTGACAATAAATTAAATAATAAAGAAGAAGAAGCTATTATTCAAGCAGGAAACGCCTATTTAGAACCGAATTTACATTATATTTTTGCAAAAAAAGATGTTTTAACAAGAACAAGTCGAGGAAAGCTAAAGCAGTTTCAATCACTTATAAACTAATTTTATTTTTTAATTTCTAATTTTTCTTCACTATTAATTGGTTGTATAAAAAAACAAGCATTGAAAAAAAAGAAGAAACTACATTTTGTTTATGATAATTGTAATAAACCAAATAATTGGATTTTAAAAGTTGAAGTTTTGAAGCCGAAATAGAATCCTTTCGGATTCTATAATATGCCAAATTGTTTGGTGTTGAAAATGCAACTTTTTCAATTTTTAAAACTTCTAACCACATAATCCAATCTTGCCTTTTTCGAAATGTTGAGATTGGAATTTTTCCAATTTTAGTTACATCATATATTCCTGTCAAGTTACCTATCCAATTGCAATAAAACAACTCCTTATAAGTAACTTGTTTTTTAGGAAGAATTAACTTTCTTAAAGGGTTGCTTTTCTCATCTATTAACTCATAACCACTGAATGTAATTGCAAGATTATTTGTTTTTAAAAAATCTATTTGAACCTGAAGTTTTTCAGGTTTCCACATGTCGTCAGAATCTAAAAAAGCTATATAATTACCGTTTGAATTATCTAATGCTAATTGCCTAGCAACTCCTGCTCCAGAGTTTTTAGCCAACTTTAAAACTTTTATTCGCGGTTCTAATTCTGCTTGTAAGGTAAGTAATGAAAAGGTAGAATCTGTTGAGCAATCGTCAACAATAATCATTTCCCAATTAGAATATGTTTGTTTAATAACCGATTGTATAGTTTCTAAAATATATTTTTCAGAATTAAATGTTGGTGTTATTATAGATACTAAACCGCTTTTCATTAATATGCTTTTTCTTCGCCTTTTACAGCATTTAAAACTGTTTTAATAATGATTTTTACATCAAACAAAATAGACCAATTCTCAGAGTAATAAATATCGTATCGTACTCTTTTTAAAATATCTCTTTTAGTTTCTACTTCACCTCTACAACCGCTAATTTGAGCAAAACCTGTTATTCCTGGTTTAATGAAATGACGAATCATAAACTTATCAATTGATAGGGCAAATTCTTTTGTTTGGTTTACCATATGCGGACGAGGACCAACAACAGACATATCACCAATAAAAACATTAAAAAACTGTGGCAATTCATCTAAACTTGTTTTACGTAAAACTGCTCCGATTCTAGTTATACGTCTATCTCCTCTGCTTACCTGATTCGTATCAGAAACTTTATTTACGTACATAGATCGAAATTTAATACAACAAAACTCTTTATAATTAAGACCATTACGTTTTTGTGTAAAGAATACCGGGCCACGAGATTCGAGTTTGATTAATAATGCTAGAATAGGTATTAACCAAGATAATAAGAAAATGATAACTAAAGTAGAAAAAACAACATCAAACACACGCTTTATGATTCTGTTGTTTACATCATCTAAAGGAAAAACACGTAAGGAAACAATAGGAATATCATTGTAAAAATCTTTAACTAAATTTCTAGTAAAAACACTCTTACGATCAATCAATAATTTTACCTTAATAAGATTATTATCAGCAAATTTAGAAATTCTATAAATATCTTTATCTGTAAAACTTGCTATAGAAATATAAATTTCATTAACAGCACCATTTTTTAAATAAGAGAAAAGATCAACATAATTATTCTGTTTTGCTGCTTCTTTTGTATAGCGTTTTGTTATTACGTAACCAAAATCAGGATTTCGAGTAAAAAAATCAGCAAGTTTATCTGTTCTATCACCAATAATTACAACGTTTCTATAATTACCGCCGTAATAGATTCTGAAAAACTTAAGAAAATAATGAATAAAAAATTTAACAGCTAATACAACTACGAAAGCTATAGAAATGTAAGTAAGTAACCTTTTAACCCCAATATTCTCTTCAAGCAATCCAACAAAAATCAAATTAACAAAAATAAATAAAACATATTGTTTAATTATTTTTACTACAATTTTATACGGTTTTGTAAAACGGTAAATCTCATAAAAATCGGTATTTACAGCAATTACTACCCACGCTAAAGAAATACACAGATGGAAGAAAATATTTTGGTGTATAAAAAAGTAAGAAAACCAATTTATAATAAAAAGATCGACCAAATAAGAAAGCGGTCTTATATATCTAGAAAATCGAATTTTGGAAGCTTGCAAAATGTTAATGTATGTAGTTAGTAAAATCTTTATGCTCTTCTTTAGCTAGTTCTTCGGCTGATAAGGATTTAAAATAAGCATAGGTAATTTTCATACCTTCAGCTCGGTTAACCTTAGGTTCCCAATTTAATATTGCTTTTGCCTTTGTAATATCGGGCTGACGTTGTAACGGATCATTTACAGGTAAATCTTTATAAATTATTTTCTGATTCGTTCCTGTTAACTTAATAATTTCCTCAGCAAAATCTTTTATTGTAATTTCATCCGGATTACCAATGTTTACCGGATATTCGTAATCACTTAAAAGCAACCTATAAATTCCTTCCACCTGATCATCAACATAACAAAACGATCGGGTTTGCGAACCGTCGCCAAAAACCGTTAAATCTTCTCCACGCAATGCCTGACCAATAAAAGCAGGAATTACACGCCCGTCGTTTAAACGCATTCGTGGGCCATACGTATTAAAAATACGAACAATTCGTGTTTCTACGCCATGAAAAGTATGATAAGCCATGGTTATAGATTCCTGAAAGCGCTTAGCTTCATCATAAACCCGCGCGGACCAATTGTATTTACGTTGCCATAATATTCTTCGGTTTGTGGGTGCACTAACGGATCACCATAAACTTCTGATGTAGATGCTATTAAAATACGTGCTTTTTTAACACGAGCTAACCCCAACAGATTATGCGTACCTAAAGAACCAACTTTTAAAGTTTGAATCGGAATTTTTAAATAATCTATCGGACTTGCAGGTGATGCAAAATGTAAAATATAATGCAATTCGCCCGGAACGTGTACAAATTTAGTTACGTCGTGATGATGAAATTCAAAATTTTGATGCGCAAACAAATGTTCTATATTTTTTAAATCACCCGTAATTAAATTATCCATTCCAATCACGTAATAACCTTCGGCAATAAAACGATCACATAAATGGGATCCTAAAAAACCTGCTGCCCCTGTAATTAATATTCTTTTCATGATTTGAAACTGACTTATATGATCATTGATAATTGTACGCGTTTGCGCGCTTCATCAACTTCTGTAACTTTAACCTGAACGTGCTGATGCAATTTAACCACCTCGTTAACATCAGATACAAAACCTTCTTTTAACTGAGAAATATGCACCAATCCGCTTTCTTTAATTCCAACATCAACAAAGCATCCAAAATTGGTTATGTTGTTTACAATGCCGGGTAAAATCATGCCCGCACGTAAATCTTTAATTGTTTTTACATTCGGATCAAATTCAAAAACTTTAGCAGCTTTACGCGGATCCAAGCCCGGTTTGGTTAATTCTTTTAAAACATCTTTTAAATACAATTCTCCAACTTGATCTGTTTTATAATTCGAGAAATTGATTTGATCGATTAGCGCTTTATTTCCAACCAAATCGGCAACCGAAACTTTAAGATCTTTCGCCATTCTTTCAACAATAGCATAAGCTTCTGGATGCACTGCCGAATTATCTAACGGATTTGCAGCTCCATGAATTTTAACAAAAGCTGCCGCTTGCTGAAACGCTTTTTCGCCCAAACGAGGAACTTTTTTTAATTCTTTTCTCGATGTAAACGGCCCGTTTTCTGAACGATATGTTATAATATTTTCGGCCATTTTTTCACCAATGCCCGAAACATAACTTAATAACGATTTACTTGCCGTATTTATGTTAATTCCTACCGCATTTACGCATCGTACTACGGTATTATCTAATTCTTCTTTCAATTTAGTTTGATCTACATCGTGCTGATATTGCCCAACCCCGATTGATTTTGGTTCAATTTTAACCAATTCGGCTAACGGATCTGACAGCCTACGGCCGATTGATACAGCACCACGCACGGTAACATCATAATTCGGAAATTCATCGCGCGCAATTTTAGATGCCGAATAAACCGACGCTCCTGCTTCTGAAACTACAAAAACCTGAACCGGTTTATCAAAAGCAATTTTTTTAATAAAAAATTCCGTTTCCCGAGATGCAGTTCCGTTTCCAATAGAAATTGCCTGAACATTATACGCATTAACCATTGATTTTATTTTTTTCATAGCCATGGTTGTGTCATTTTGTGGCGCATGCGGAAAAATGGTTTCGTTGTGCAGCAAATCACCTTTTTCATCTAAACAAACTACCTTACAACCTGTTTTAAACCCCGGATCTATGGCTAAAATTCGTTTTTCGCCTAACGGCGGAGCTAATAAAAGTTGTTGCAAATTGCTGGAAAAAACAGCTATAGATTGTGCGTCTGCTTTAGCTTTTGCTTCTTGCAAAACTTCGTTAGAAATGGCTGGTTCAAGCAAACGTTTGTAACCATCAGCAATGGCTTTTTGTAAATGAACAGCCGTTTCTTTATTGTTGTTTTTAATTATATTTTGCTCAATAAAGCCAAGCGCTTCTTGTTTATCAATTGCTACCGAAAGTTTTACAAAACCTTCATTTTCAGCACGCAACATAGCTAATAAACGGTGCGATGGCACACGCGAAAAATTTTCAGACCAATCAAAATATTGGTTGAATTTTTGCGCAGCTTCTTCTTCATCCTTTCCTTTAACAACTTTGGTTGCAACGGTTGCTGTACGCTGAAACATTCTGCGTAGGTTTTTACGAATATAAATATTTTCGTTAATCCATTCGGCCACAATATCTCGAGCACCTTGTAACGCATCTTCTTCTGTTAAAACAACTTCATTAAGATATTTTGATGCAACAAAATCTATGTTATCTGTATTTTGAGCCATTAAAACTTTAGCCAAAGGTTCTAAACCATTTTCGCGTGCGGTATCTGCTTTGGTTTTACGTTTCTTTTTATAAGGCAAATACAAATCTTCAATTTCTTGCAAGTCGAAAGATTTTTGAATTTTTTGTTCTAAATCTTCTGTTAATTTGCCTTGTTCGGCAATGGCTTGCAAAACGCTTTCTTTGCGTTTAACTATTTCGTGATATAATTTATTGTATTTGCTTATTTGCTCAATAACAACCTCATCTAAATTTCCTGTAAAATCTTTACGATAACGTGCTATAAACGGAATTGTACAATCTTCAGCTAAAAGCTGCAGCGTGTTTTCTATATTTTTAGGAGAAGCATTTACAGCTTGTTGAATAAATTGAATTGCTGTCATTATGTGTTAATAAATTGTAAAGATATTATATTAAATAAAACGTTAAAAGCTATTTTTGTAAAACTTTTAATGTTAAAGTTTTTAAGAACAGCTCCAGGTAAAATTAGAAACCGGATCTTTTCTGGCTGGTAAAAAATTATAATGCCACCATTCAGAATATATTGATTTAAAATGATGTTTTTCCATGGTTTGTTTTAACAACGTTCTGTTTTGCAAAACCTTTTCATCTAAATCTGTAAAAGCATGATGCGCTTCAGGGCCAAAAAAATCAAAATCAGTTCCCATATCTAATTCTACACCCAAGCTATCAACCAAAGTCAAATCTACCGCACCGCCTCGGTTATGCACCGAACCTTTAGCAGGGTTAGCTACATAATTGGTTCCTGGCAAAATTTGCCACATTTTTTTCTGTACATCTAAAGGGCGGTAGCAATCGTATAACTTGAGCCGATAACCTAGCTTATTAAAATCTTCTTGCGCAGCAATAAGAGCAACAACGGTTTTATATCGCAAATAGCATTGTCCGCAATCATAAACTTGTTGCGCTAAAAAATTATTGGGGGTTGCATATCTTAAATCGTATTCAAACGCATCCGAATAGTCAGAAAGTTTAACAAAAATACTATCCAACTCCGGCGCCGGTTTAGGCTCGAATTTGGGTAACGAAATGGTATCTATTGAGGGGGTATTTAAGCTATCTAAAGTTATAATAGTTACAGGAACAACTTCTGTAACATCTTGCTTTTTACAAGCAAGAGCAGCAACTAAAAAAGTTGAAAATAAAAGTTTCTTAAACATAAACAATAAGGGTTAACTATATTTGCACAAAAATACGCATTATGGGCAAAGCTATAGGTATTTACCTATTACTGATAAACGTTTTTACGCTAACTTTATTTGGTTATGATAAAGATATGGCCGAAAAAGGCAAACGCAGGGTGTCAGAAAAAACGCTTTTAATTTTCACTTTTTTAGGCGGCACTTTAGGCGCGCTTATTGGTATGCGAATGTACAAACACAAAACCAATAAAGCATCATTTCAAATTAAATTTTTATTAACATTTATTGCTCAGCTATTTGTGTACTTTTTTACTTTTAGAAGATAAAAAAAGACAGAACCGGGTTCTGTCTATATATAATTTATATGCAAGCAATTTTATTTACACGATTGGCGTGGCGCCCGCCTTCAAATTCGGTATGAATAAAAGCATCTACCATTTCTAAAGCAACTGCTTCACTAACAAATCGGGCAGGAATAGAAATTACATTGGCATCGTTATGTTGTCGGGCCAATTCAGCAATTTGTTTTGTCCAACATAAAGCACATCGAATATCTTGGTGCTTGTTAGCAGTAATAGCAATACCGTTTCCGCTTCCGCAAATAACAATGCCTAAATCAGCTTTTTTTGCGCTAACATCGTTTGCAACTGCATGTCCAAAGTCAGGATAATCAACGCTTGCTGTATCATCTGTTCCGTTATTTAAAACGGTATGTCCTAAACCTTCTAAATAAGCAACAATTGCTTTTTTATAAGCCGGACCTGCGTGGTCGTTTCCAATAGAAATAATCATAAGTAAAGTTGTGTGTGTTTATGGCACAAAAATAAACATTACATACAAATTTGCAGTACTTGTTTGTACATATTTAATAAAAGAAACAAAAATGCATAACATATTCGTTTAAATCTAAAATACTTTCTAACAATTTCATTAAAAAAGCCGTATCTAATTTCGAATATGTAACTTTGTAAAAACAGCATATTCTTATTCTATAAAAAATATGCAAGCAAGTTTAGCATAAAAAAACGGTTTTTAATCAAACCAAACATTATTTAATATTGTAATAACACATTTTTCGGAACGATTTTTGTATTTTACAACATAACAAATTACTATTTATGAATAACAAACCTAAAAAAACAAGAAAAAAAGGTAAGGACTATTCAGTTAAAATTTTAAAATTCTTAGCGAAAACCCCAAATAAAGCATATAACTACAAACAAGTTGCATCGGCACTTGAAATTAGTGATACACAAGGTAGAAACGAGATAATTAAAGAACTAAATATTCTGGTTAAAAAAGGCAACATTGCTGAAGAAACCAAAGGAAAATACCAAATTGTACAAAAAGCAGAATATTACGAAGGTACTATAGATATGACCTCACGTAAAACGGCCTATTTTGTATGCCCAGAACTTGAAGACGATGTGTTTATACCAACCAACAACCTAAACAAAGCACTGCATGGTGATAAGGTTATGGTTTATATTTACAACAAACGTTCGTCTCGAAAACCAGAAGCTGAAGTTTTAGAAATTTTAGAACGCAAACGTACCGAATTTGTTGGCGTTATAGATATTCAGAAAAACTTTGCTTTTGTTAGCACAGCGAACCCAAAAATGTACACCGATATTTTTATTCCGAAAGATAAAATTGGTGATGCCGAAAATGGTGACGTTGTTTTAGTTAAAATGGAAGATTGGCCTAAAAAAGCCGATTCTCCTTTTGGATCTGTGTTAAAGGTTTTAGGTAAACCAGGCGTTCACAACACCGAAATTCATGCCATTTTGGCGGAATACGGATTGCCTTACGAATTTCCGATTGAGGTGGAAGCGTTCACTCAAAAAATAGACACGAGCATTACGGCCGAAGAAATTGCCAAACGCCGTGATATGCGCGAAACGTTAACTTTTACCATTGACCCAAAAGATGCAAAAGATTTTGACGATGCGCTTTCGTTTAAAGTTTTAGAAAACGGAAATTACGAAATTGGTATTCACATTGCCGACGTGTCGCATTACGTGCAAGAAGGTACTGTTTTAGATGAAGAAGCATACCAACGTGCAACATCGGTTTATTTAGTAGATCGCGTGGTACCTATGTTACCCGAAGTGCTTTCTAACTTTGCTTGTTCATTACGACCGCACGAAGAAAAATATACATTTTCTGCCGTGTTTGAATTAGATGCCAAAGCAGAAATTAAAAACGCATGGTACGGCCGTACGGTGACGTATTCTGACCAGCGTTTTGCTTACGAAGAAGCGCAGCAAGTTATTGAAACTAAAAACGGAAACATTCCGCAAGAAATTTCTATTACTGGTGAAGCTTACGTTATTAACAACGATATTGTTCAAGCCATCTTAACAATGGATGATTTAGCCAAAATCATGCGCGCAAAACGCATGAAAAACGGAGCT